>NZ_CAUUHX010000048.1:0-14985 GCF_963545075.1 uncultured Granulicatella sp. | reverse complement strand
GTTGTGCATTCATGAGAAGACGTACGATGTTGCTTTTCGTCTGCACGTTTTTAGTGATTTTTTTTGGAGCAGCTCGAATATTTTATCTCAGTCAATCGGAACGATTACGTGCAAAGGATTTGGCAGTAGAGATTGCAGCTCAAAAAGTTCAATTTACAAAAATTACAGATTTCTATTGGTTTAATACAGAAGAAACGTATTATTCACTAGCTGGAATTACGACAGAAGGTCAACAATTATATGCGATTGTTTCTCCAGATAAGAAAGAAGTCACCATATTACAACAGGATGCTGTAATTAATGAACAAGAAGCACGCTCCATCACAAAGCAAGCGAAACATACAGATGAGATTTTAGAAGCAAGATTGGGAATGATAAAAGATGAACCAGTTTGGGAAGTCAATTATCGAACAAGCAATAAACGAATTGGATATTATTATATTTCCGCTAAAAATGGTCAATGGATAAAAGATATTGAGAATATTTAAAGGTGAGTTATTATGGTAAAAATTTCAGAACGTGTCTCTAAAATACTTCCTTCTGGAACTTTAGCGATGACACAAAAAGCAAGAGAATTAAAAGCATCCGGCAAAGATATTATTAGCTTATCGATTGGTGAGCCTGATTTTAACACGCCTGAAAAAATTACAAAAGCAGCAATTGAATCTCTATTGAAACATGAAACGGACCATTACACACCTACTTTAGGATTAGATGCATTAAAACAAGCGATTAGTGATTTTCATTTAAGAAAAGATGGTGTAAAAGTTGATAAACAACAAGTAGCAGTTTTTGCTGGAGCGAAGTTTGCGTTATATTCTGCATTTCAAACATTAATTGACCCAGGAGAAGAAGTGTTAGTGCCTGTTCCATATTGGGTTAGTTATGCAGAGCAAATTATATTAGCTCAAGGTATTCCAGTATTTGTAGAAACGAGTGAAGAGAATGCCTTTAAATTAACCGTAGATTTGTTAGAAAAAGTTTTAACAAATAAAACAAAGTTATTAATTTTGAATTCTCCATCGAATCCAACCGGATTAACGTATTCAAAAGAAGAATTATATGAGATTAGTCAATGGGCATTACAAAATCATATATTTGTTATTGCAGATGAAATTTATTATGAATTAGTTCATGATGTACCAAGTATTAGTGTGGCAAGTTTATCTGAAGAAATCCTAAATAATACATTAGTTATTAATGGATTATCGAAATCTGTTGCAATGACGGGGTGGAGATTAGGATATGCTTTCGGTCCAATTGAAGTGATTCGTGCATTGAATGATTTAACAAGTCATACGACGAGTAATCCAGCTGCAGTTGTTCAGTATGCTGCAATTCGGGCGTTTAAGGAAGATTTACAAGAAGATAAAGAAGCGATGCGTGTTCAATTCCAAAAGAGGATTGAATTATTCCACGCGCTCATTCAGGAAATTCCAGGTATGTCATGTGTAAAACCTGGAGGAGCCTTTTATCTATTTGTGAATATTCAAGAAGCGATGAAAATAGTTGGAGTTGAATCTTCAGCTGCATTTGCATTAAAATTATTAGAGGAAGTTGGAGTGGCGACTGTATCAGGTGAAAACTTCGGTTGTACTGGTTATTTGCGATTAAGTTGTGCAAGTAGTGAAGAAGAACTAAAAAATGCCGCTCAAAGAATCAATCAATTTGTTAGAAATTATTTGTAGAAAGAGGGATTATTTTGAAAAAAATCAGAATGAACCAAGCAAAAGATTATGTTGGACAAACAGTCCTAATTGGAGCTTGGGTAGCGAATAAACGTTCAAGTGGGAAAATTGCTTTCTTACAATTACGTGATGGAGCAACTTATTTCCAAGGAATTGTTGTAAAAAGTGATGTTCCAGAAGAAGTATTTGAAACAGCTAAATCATTAACACAAGAAACTGCGGTTTATGTAACAGGGGTTGTTCAAGAAGATACTCGTTCAAAATTAGGATATGAATTATTAGTAACTGGTCTAGAAGTGATTGGAGAAAGTCATGAATATCCAATTACTCCAAAAGAACATGGTACTGACTTCTTAATGGACCACCGTCATTTATGGTTACGTTCTAGTAAACAACATGCGATTATGCAAATTCGTAATGCGATTATTTATGCTTCATATGAATTCTTTGATCAAAATGGATTTATTAAATTTGATAGTCCAATTTTATCTGGAAATGCAGCAGAAAATACAACTGAATTATTTGAAACAGATTATTTTGGAGATCCAGCTTTCCTATCTCAATCAGGTCAATTATACTTAGAAGCTGGTGCAATGGCATTTGGTCCAGTATTTGACTTTGGTCCAGTATTCCGTGCTGAAAAATCAAAAACTCGTCGTCACTTAACAGAATTCTGGATGATGGATGCGGAATATCCATTTGTAACTCATGACGAATCATTAGATTTACAAGAAGCTTATGTAAAAGCATTAATTCAAGGAGTGTTAGACCGTGCTCCTCATGCTCTTGATACTTTAGAAAGAGATGTAGAATTATTGAAGAAATATGTCAGTGAACCATTTAAACGTATTTCTTACGATGAAGCAATCGATTTATTACAAGCTCATGAAGCAGATGAAGATACAGATTATGAACATTTAGAACATGGAGATGATTTTGGTTCTCCACACGAAACTTGGATTTCAAACCATTTTGGAGTGCCAACATTCGTTATGAACTATCCAGCGGATATTAAAGCATTCTACATGAAGCCAGTACCTGGTAATGAAAGCCGTGTATTATGTGCGGACTTATTAGCTCCAGAAGGATATGGAGAAATTATTGGTGGTTCAGAGCGTGAAGTGGACTACGATAAATTATATGAAAAAATTAAAGAGAATGGCTTAAATCCAGATGATTATGCATTCTACTTAGATTTAAGAAAATATGGTTCAGTTCCTCATGCAGGATTCGGACTAGGGTTAGAAAGAATGGTAACATTCGTTGCAGGAACGAAACATATTCGTGAAGCAATTCCATTCCCACGTTTATTAAACCGTATTTTCCCATAAAATAGACAATTTCAAACCGATTTTTAGAGTTTCTAGAAATCGGTTTTTATGTCAGAAAAAGAGGTGAAAATTTTGGAACAAACATTTCAACAATTTTGGATGTATCAAGGAGGAACGACCGTTCCAAATCCATTCATCCGATATTATCAGCAATTACAATTAACAGCCCAAGAGTGCTTAATGCTCTCTTGGTGGTTACAACATTCAACTTCCGAATATTTCCCATTAAATGTCGAAGAAGTTTGCGATGTTTTTTCGATTTCTGAAAATACTTTATTTCAAATCATTCAGCATTTATTAGATCGACAAGTGGTATCCGTTACTCAAAAAGAAAATGAAGAAGGAAAAAGAGAGGAGTATTATAGTTTAGCTCCTTTATTCCAACAATTAGAAATTTTACATCGCCAAGAAGTTGCTAAAAAAGAAGAAAAAGATAATCCAAATTTAATTTTCGTGATTGAAAGAGAATTTGGTAGACCGATTAGTTCGTATGAAATTCAAATGATTAAAAGCTGGATTGATAAAGATGAATATTCTTATGAGTTAATTTTAGCTGCTTTAAAAGAAGCTGTTTTAAATCAAGTATTTACGTTGAAGTATATGGATAAGATTTTATTAACGTGGCAAAGAAAAGGGTTCAAAACGGTTCAACAAGTGATTCAAGATAAGAATCGTTCAAGAAATGGACAGTTTACAGCAAAATCAAAAGAAACACCTCCGATTCCTCAAGTGCCATTAGATAATTGGTTGGATTAATGGAGGAAGGCTATGTTATCAAAAACAAAAACAATTGAAGCCGTTCAAACGATGGGAGATTTATTTCCAGATGCTCATTGTGAGCTAAACCATCGCAATGCTTTTGAATTGCTGATTGCTACGATTCTAAGTGCTCAAGCAACGGATGTAGGTGTGAATAAAGTTACTCCTAAATTATTTGAGAGATTTCCAACTCCTGCTCATTTAGCAGCTGCTAATGAGGAGTCAGTAATTGAATGTATTCAATCATTGGGATTGTATCGAAGTAAGGCAAAAAATATTCGTCTCTGTGCGCAACAACTTATGGAACGATTTAACGGAGAAGTTCCTAAAACAAGAGAAGAATTAGTGAGTTTAGCAGGTGTAGGTAGAAAAACTGCCAATGTAGTCATGAGTGTTGCCTTTAACATTCCAGCATTTGCAGTAGATACGCATGTTGAAAGAATTTCAAAACGATTACAGATTTGTAGACAAAAAGATACCGTATTAGAAGTAGAAGAAACTTTATGTCGTAAAATTCCAAAAGAATTATGGTCGAGAGCGCATCATTGGATGATTTTCTTTGGAAGATATCATTGCATTGCTCGAAAACCAAAGTGTCATGAATGTCCATTATTAGAAATGTGTGCGTTTGGAAAAAGAGAAGTGTAAAATTATTTATTGATTATTTAATATAAAAATTGAAACGTTAACAAAAATTCCTAACAATTTCGCCTTTATTGCTTAAAAATGTGATAATAACAATGTTTTTAAGACTTTTTAACTGACAACAAACACCTTTTGTGCTATACTAAACTTAGTAATATTGCAGATGTGTTGGATTTGGAAGGCCCGTGGGAAGAGGCGATAGAGATGGCACTTAAAGTGACAAAGAAAGTTCAAGGAATCGTTGAAACGGAACTTCGTAAAGGAACTAGCAAATCTCGTATTGCACATATATTGGGTATATCATATGAAGAAGTTCTTGTTGTTATTAAACGAGTAAAAGATTCGATTCGACCAGATGTAGGAGATCGAATTCATTTTACGTTTAGAGATCAACAAATGTACGGTGTGATTTATAAGTTACTTTCCAATAGTGCAGTCGTGATTATTGACTGGGAATCTTCTACGACCGTTATGAAAGATATTTGTGAAGACCGCACCATCGTGAATTTTAAAGATATTATTGAATTTTTACCAGATGATGCTAAGGCAGACTAATCTTGGATTAGTCTGTTTTTCTTTTGAAGAGGAGGAAAATAATGGGAAATACAATTGAGTTTCCAAATCAAGAAGAATTTTATATACAAAAAGCGAATCAATGTCAAAAAGAAGAGGATTTAATCGGAGCTATTGATTGGTTAGAGAAAGGATATATTAAGACAAATTCCAATCAATTATTAGAAAAATTATGGAATTTATTATGTCGCAGTCAAGATTGGAATGAAATTATTTGGCTAGTAGAAGAGTTTGAGTTAAAGGAAGAAAAATACTTATCGGTCTATATTGAAGCGTTAATTTTTATGAATCGATTTGAAGAAGTAGAAGAGTTATTAAGAGATTCTCAGCATCTAGAGTATCCTTGGATAAACACTCTTCAACTGAAAATGATGAATCAAAAATTGAAAAATCAACAAGATAAAATTCAGCAGCTACAAGAAATAGGAGAAGCATTACAAAAGCAGGATAAAATTTTTTCTGGAGAAGAAATTCATTATATTTCTCAAGTTTTAATTGATTCTACATTTCAACAAAAAGAGTATGTGATTCAATCATTTTTAATTCATCCACATACGCCAATGTTTGATAAAGCAATTTTATTAGATGAATGGTTGGAATCAGGGACACTTAAGAACATCCAAATATTATGGAATGGTGAAATGAAACGAATCGAACGAGATAAATTGTCATCTATTTCGAAATCACCCTTGTATAAAGAAGAATCTGTGTTGTTAAATGAATTGATGAATCACTATTCAATGGAAGAAGCTACGATGTTAGCTCAAAAATGGATGCAAGACACGATTCGATTATATCCGTTTCAAGAAGAGTATATTTCTTCTTTTGAGGAATGGATAAACTACTTTTCAAAGAAAGAAGACATAATGCAAAGTTTATTTTATGATGATGTTACTTTTGTTAAACAATATGACGAATTTCGAGAAAATAAATACTGAAAATAGACTTGAAACAAATCATTTTAAAAAAAGAATTAGAACGTATATAATGAGATAAAAGCTGTCTAATGATAGAAAAGGCTGGAGGTTTTCATAATGAAAAAAGGAATCGTAAAATGGTTTAGCAATGAAAAAGGTTATGGTTTTATTTCGGTCACTGATACAGATGAAGATATTTTTGTTCACTTTACTGGTATTATATCTGAAGGATTTAAGACTTTAAAGGAAGGACAAAGAGTAGAATTTGAAATTGCACAAGGTGCTCATGGACTTCAAGCTACTCATGTAAGTGTAGTAGTTTCTGAATGATTCGAGTAAGAACAGATGCAGCTGTAAATGGAAATCCAGGAAAAGTTGGAATTGGAATTGAAATTTTATATGAAAAACAACAATTTTTATTTAAGGAAAATTCTGACCAATTAATGGATAATCATCAAGCAGAATTATGGGCGATTTATCGTGCCTTAATCATTCTTCAAGAAAAAGGCTGGCATCATGAAGTAGTTTTTTTGAATTCTGATTCGAAATTTGCCATGATGGCGATTGAAAAAAATTATACGAAACAAGTAGCTTACCAAGAGATTCTAAAAAAAGTGCAGGAAGAACGTAAAAAAATTCCGCAACTATTTTTAGAATGGATTCCTGAAAAGGAAAATCGAGGTGCTGATCAATTAGCAAGACAAGCTTTACAACAAATTTTAGGAAGATAGGGAGTTTTTAAGATGGAAGAACACGTATTATATTTTAGTAGCTTATGCCCAGATACTAAAGCATTTGTAGAGGAGTTACAAAGACAAAATATTAGCTATCGTGAGGTAGATATTACTGCAAGTATGGCAAATTTAAAAGAATTTATTCGTTTAAGAGATGATAAACCACAATTTGAAGGTCGTAAACAATGGGGAATGGTAGGTGTTCCTTGTTTAGTGACAAAAACAGGACAATATATTTTTGAAATTGGTCAATTAAATGGAACTAGCTGTGAGGCTGTACCAGTTGAGTAATATTCCGTCGCTATTTTTAGGATATTTACTATTGATAAATCTTTTATTATTTCTTTTGATGGGAATCGATAAGAGAGCAGCTAAACGAAAAAAGTGGCGGATACCTGAAAGAAGATTATTAACATTAGGAATCATAGGTGGGGGAATTGGTGGAATACTAGGAATGTTAGTTTTCCACCATAAAACTCACCGAATTTATTTTACAATTTGTTATGTAGTAAATATAATTTGTTGGGGAATTGCTTTCCTATATTTTATGCAACAATTTTAAGGGGGAAGAGATGAAGCAACAAAAAGGAATATTATTTGCAATATGGATAGGGCTTCTAAGTGCACTTTCAGGATTTGTAAATATTACAACATTATTATTGTATGAAAAGCCTACTACTCATATGACTGGGAATGTTTCAGGGGTTTTAATCCATGCGATGTCAGGCGAAACGAGTCATGCACTTACATTACTATTGATTATTATTAGTTTCCTACTAGGTGGAGTTTGTTGCGGAATGATTTTTTCTGAAAAAGTTTTCCGATTTGCAAACCGATATGGAATATTACTTATTGTATTAGGTTTGTTATTAGGAATTAGTTTTTGGTTAAAATTAGAAGTTTTATGGATTTATCAATTAGCTTTTACAGTCGGTGTTCAAAATGGTATGTTTATTTATTACCGTGGAATGATTGTCAGAACTTCTCATTTTACGGGATATTTAACGGATACAGGATTTGCGATTGGTAGATGTTTAAGAGGTCACCGCAAGGATAAAATAAAAATAGTCTTTTATAGTTTAAGTATGTTGTTCTTTTTATTTGGAGGAGCATTAGCTTTTGAAATGGCAGCCTGGTCTAAAGAATTATTACTTCTCGTCATAAGTATTAGTTATGTATTAGTAGGTGGATATTATTTCTTATTCCGTCATTTATACGAATACTATCATTTATTGGAGGATCAATCATGACAGATATTTTAGTTGTAGTGGATATGCAAAAAGATTTTGTAGATGGAGTCTTAGGAACAAAAGAGGCAGTAGCGATTGTTCCTAATGTTGCATCAACAATTCGAGAATTTCCTGGGAAAGTCTTTTATACCTTGGATACTCATCATGAAAATTATTTAGAAACAGAAGAAGGTAAAAAATTACCAGTCGTTCACTGTGTAAAAGGAACTCCTGGTTGGCAATTAGATGAAACTGTAAAAGAAGCACTTTTAGAAAAAGATGCTATTGGAGTTGAAAAGCCTACTTTTGGATCCACAACATTAATGGAATTATTACAAGGGATTCCTTCAATCAGCTCTATTACATTTTTAGGGTTATGTACGGATATTTGTGTTATTAGTAATGTTTTATTAGCAAAAGCAAATTTCCCAGAAGTACCGATTTATGTAAGCTCAACTTCATGTGCTGGTGTAACACCTCAAACTCATCAGCAAGCGTTAGAAGCTATGAAAATGTGCCAAGTGAATGTAGTTGAATAAAGTGTAGGTGAAAGAATGGATTCTAAAGAAAAATTAAAAGAATTAAATGTCCTGAATGCCATTATGTTAGTAGCTATTTTAATTGGTATTGTAATCGGCATTATCATTCAAGAATTAATCGGAGGAGTAGCTATTGGTATGCTTGGTGGATTTATCACACGATTAATTTATTTAAGAAAAAAATATAAGGATATTAATCCAAAATAAGGAGAAATCATTATGTCACAAGAATTTTTTGAAGCAGTAGAAAAATTTGAAAAAAAATCTATTAAAGAAGTTGAAAGTTTAATCTCAAGTGGAGAAGAAGTTGTTTTATTTATCGGACGTCCAACTTGTCCATATTGCCGTCGTTTCGCTCCAAAAATGAATGAAGCACGTCAAGCTTTAAATAAACCAGCTATTTTTGTTAATAGTGAAGATGTTACACAATTAAATGACATTCAATCATTCCGTCAAAAATATGGTATTCCAACAGTACCAGGTTTATTAGTAGCTAAAGGTGGAGAGGCTCGTGTAGTTTGCGATTCATCAATTAGCGTGGAAGATATTATTGAATTTGTAAATCGTTAATTAGTATTTCAATTAAAAAGAGGGGGAGACTTGTATGAACGAAATTAAATGTCCGCACTGTCAAAAAGTTTTTACGATTGATGAACATTCTTATGCAGATATTGTGCGTCAAGTTCGTAATCAAGAATTTACACAAGAAATTCATCAACAATTAGAATTTGCCAAAAAACAATTTGAAACAGAACAACAATTACAATCACAACAAGCTCAATCTCATTTTGAAGAGAAACTAGCAGACTATAAACAACAAATTGCTCTATTAGAACAAGAGTTAAAACAGGCTAGTCAGCAAATGGAATCTCAAGTTGAAAAAGAAAAACATAAATTGGAAATAGAATTATCCAAAATTCAACAAGAACAAGTGGTTTCCAAGCAAGAATTATCACAGCAATATCAAGAAAAAATTGCACAACAAGAACAAATGATTCAGTCACTTCAAGCGAAAATTGATGCACAAGAAACAAAAGAAGCCTTACGAGTTTCACAGTTGTCTGCAGAAAAAGATCGTGTTATTGCTGATTTAGAAGCGAAAAATCATTTGCAAGAAAAAGAACAAGAAGTTCAAGCAGCTGCTTTGAAAGAAAAATATGAGTTGGAATTGCGTCAAAAAGATGAAACAATTGCTTTCTATAAAGATTTTAAAGCAAAACAATCGACAAAAATGGTTGGTGAAAGTTTAGAACAACATTGCGAGATTCAATTTAACCAGTTGAGAATGACGGCTTTTCCAAGAGCTGAATTTGGGAAAGATAATGATGCCAAAACTGGAAGTAAGGGCGATTATATTTACCGAGAATACGATGATTTTGGAAATGAAATTTTATCCATAATGTTTGAAATGAAAAATGAAAATGACCAAACAGCTACTAAAAAGAAAAATGAACATTTCTTTAAAGAATTGGATAAAGATAGACGTGAAAAAAATTGTGAATATGCAATTTTAGTTTCTTTATTAGAATCAGATAATGAACTATATAATAATGGAATTGTGGATGTCAGTTATGTTTATGAAAAAATGTATGTTGTAAGACCACAATTCTTTATTCCAATTATTACGTTATTAAGAAATGCAGCGTTAAATTCTCTAAAATATAAACAAGAATTAGCGCAAATGAAAGAGCAACAATTAGATATTACGCATTTTGAAGAAGACTTGCTAGCGTTTAAAACAGCCTTTTCTAAAAACTATGAATTGGCAAGTAAGAAATTTAAAACAGCAATTGATGAAATTGATAAAACAATTTCTCATTTACAAAAAACAAAAGATGCGTTGTTATCATCTGAAAATAATTTAAGATTAGCGAATAATAAAGCAACTGATTTAACCGTTAAAAAACTTGTCAAAAATAATGCAACAATGAAACAGAGATTTGAAGAATTAGAATAGGGGAATGGAAAATGACAAAATTTATTGTAGAACCAGAATTTTGGGAATTATTTCCAGAAGGACAAGTAAATATTTTAGTACTAAAAGGAATTAATAACTATGTAGATGAAACGGAAGATACTTATTTTGAAGGGATTTTACAAGAAGCTTGTCAAAAAGCTCAAGTTCATTTTACAGAAGAAGTGTTTAGTGATAATCTTGTTATCCAACAATGGAGACAAGCCTATTCTAAGTTCAAAACTAAAAAAGGAGCTCGTTCTTCGATTGAAGCATTGTTAAAACGTGTCTCTCAAGGACATCAATTCCGTCTGATTACTCCATTAGTCGATATTTATAATAGTATTTCGATTGAATATGCTGTCCCATTAGGGGGAGAAGACTTAGATAAAATCCAAGGAGATTTACGTTTAGGTAAAGCTAAAGGCGGAGAAAGTTTCTTCCCGTTAGGCGCTGAGGAAGATGCTCCAGCATTAGAAGGTGAAATTTGCCACTTCGATAATGAAGGAGCCGTATGTCGTTGCCTAAACTGGAGAGAAGCTAAGAGAACGATGTTACAAGAAGAAACAACAAATGCAGTTCTTGTTATGGAATCTGTTACAAAAGACCAAGCAGAACGAGCAACAATTGCAATGGAAGCATTAAAACAACGTTGTGAAGAGTACTTCAATGTAACAGGTACAAGTTATATTGTTACACCTGAAAATAGCGAAGTTGAATTATAATAGGAAAGTGGTAGAGCGAAATGTTCTGCCACTTTTTGAATGGTTTAGAAATACAAAAGGAAGGAGGAAACGAATGCGTAAAATATTACATATTGATATGGATGCATTTTTTGCATCAGTGGAACAAATGGATCATCCGCAATTAAGAGGAAAACCAATTATCGTTGGTGGGAAAGTCAATCAACGTGGAGTAGTGGCAACTTGTTCTTATGAAGCAAGAGCATTTGGAGTACGATCTGCAATGCCGACGAGTAAAGCCATCCGATTATGTCCCAAAGCCATTATTGTTCCTCCGAATTTTGAACGCTATCGACAATTAAGTTTACAAATTCGAGAAATATTTCATCGATATACGCCGTTAGTAGAACCGATGTCGATTGACGAAGCTTTTTTAGATGTTACAGAGAATTCAAAAAATCAAACTTCTGCAACAATGATTGCTAGAGAAATTCAAGAAGCTATCTATAAAGAAGTAGGATTAACTTGTTCAGTTGGAGTATCATTTAATAAATTTTTAGCTAAAATTGCTTCTGGGCAAAGAAAACCAGCTGGAATTACAGTAATTGATCAAGAATCATTTCCAGAATTTATTAAAACATTACCTGTTGAAAAATTTTTTGGAGTAGGACATGCTACGGCAAAAAAATTACATCAGAAAAATTTATTCACGGGAGAGGATATTCTGAATTGTTCTAAAGAGTTTTTAATAGAACATTTCGGAAAGCAAGGAGAAGCACTATATCGACAAGTAAGAGGAAAGTCCAATGATCAATTAACATTGTATCGTGAAAGAAAATCTTACGGTAAAGAAGAAACTTTATTAGAAGATACAACAGATGAAGAAGTACTACAGAAATATATAGAGCAATTCTCAGAACAAATATCTAACTGGTTAAAGAAAAATAAACTAGCAGCTAAAACAATAACAATAAAATTAAAACAAAGCGATTTTGAAACTAAAACAAGAAGCAAGACATTAGAAAACTATGTCCAGAGTAAAGAAAAATTAGCTTTAGCAGCTTATCACCTATTAATGGAAGAGTATAATAATGAATCCATTCGTTTAATTGGACTTACTAGTTCTCAGTTTGAACAGACAAATTATTTGTTTGAGCAAGTTAAACTGTTTTAAAAATATTAGTACAGTTTTAGTGACACCATATAACACAGAATAAAAGATATATTTTCCAACTTTTTTCATTTAAAATGAAAATTGATAAATATTTTGCACAAAAAAACATAAATAAATACTTTATTTATAAACAAATAATTGTAATATAGTTCACAAAAAATAAAAAATAAAACTCGAACTTAATTACTTGCATAACTAAAAAAAGCATGGTAAATTAGTATATGAAAATAATAGAAATGATACAGAAATAAAATTCTGTTTCTTCATTTTTGTTATGAAGCACAATTTCTTAAAGAAAAGGGGAAACAAAAAGTATGGCAACGAAGAAAAAATTCGATCTCGATGCGCTTTTCACACCAGATAACTTGAATTTTGAAATGGTTCAAGTATTAGATGAAGAAGGAAAAGTTGTAAATCCAGATTTAGTACCAGATTTATCTGATGATGAATTAGTCGAATTAATGACTGATATGGTATGGTCACGTATTTTACATGAACGTTCAACAGCGTTAAACCGTCAAGGACGTTTAGGTTTCTACGCTCCAACAGCAGGTCAAGAAGCTTCACAATTAGCTTCAATTAAAGCGATTGATAAAGGTGATGTATTATTACCAGGTTACCGTGATGTACCTCAATTAGTAAAACATGGTTTACCATTATCACAAGCATTCTTATGGTCTCGTGGACATGTTGCAGGGAACATGTATCCAGAATCATTAAAAGCAGTACCACCACAAATCATCATTGGTGCACAATATGTTCAAGCAGCAGGTGTTGCATTAGGATTACAAAAACGTGGTAAGAAAAATGTAGCTGTTACTTATACAGGTGACGGTGGATCTTCACAAGGGGACTTCTATGAAGGAATTAACTATGCTGGTGCATACAAATCACCTGCTATCTTCTTCATTCAAAATAATGGATGGGCTATCTCAACTCCTCGTGAATTACAAACAGCTGCTACAACTTTAGCACAAAAAGCTGTTGCTGCTGGTATTCCAGGTATTCAAGTAGATGGTATGGACCCATTAGCAGTTTATGCCGTAACTAAAAAAGCTCGTGAATATGCAGTTGCAGGAAATGGTCCTGTATTAATCGAAACAATCTGTTTCCGTTATGGTCCTCATACATTATCAGGGGATGATCCAACTCGTTATCAACCAGAAGGAATTCAAGATGCATGGGCTAAAAAAGACCCATTAATTCGTTTCCGTAACTACTTAACAGCTAAAGGCTTATGGTCTGAAGAAAAAGAAAATGAAGTTATTGAAGCAACTAAAGAAGAAATTAAAGAAGCAATCAAAGAAGCTGATAAACAACCAAAACAAAAAGTTTCATTCTTCTTGAAGACAATGTTTGAAGAACCAACAAACGTTATCCAAGAACAACTTGATTACTTTGAAGCAAAGGAGAATAAATAATTATGGCACAAATGACAATGATTCAAGCCATTACGGATGCATTGGCTTTAGAATTAAAACGTGATGAAAATGTCCTAATTTTCGGTGAAGACGTTGGTAAAAACGGAGGAGTTTTCCGTGCAACTCAAGGACTTCAAGATGAATTTGGAGAAGACCGTGTATTTAACACTCCTTTAGCAGAATCAGGTATTGGTGGTTTAGCTATCGGTTTAGCATTAGAAGGTTACCGTCCAGTTCCAGAAATCCAATTCTTTGGATTCGTATTTGAAGTAATGGATAGTGTTGTTGCTCAAGCAGCTCGTTACCGTTACCGTATGGGTGGAACTCGTCAAATGCCTATCGTATTTCGTTCACCATTTGGTGGTGGGGTTCACACACCAGAATTACACTCAGATAACTTAGAAGGTTTAGTAGCACAATCACCAGGTTTGAAAGTCGTTATTCCTTCAAACCCATATGATGCAAAAGGTTTATTAATTTCAGCGATTCGTGACAACGATCCAGTTGTTTACTTAGAACATATGAAATTATACCGTTCATTCCGTGAAGAAGTGCCAGAAGAAAGCTATACAGTTCCATTAGGAAAAGCAGCTGTAACTCGTGAAGGTACAGATGTTTCAATTATTACTTACGGAGCTATGGTTCGTGAATCAGTTAAAGCAGCTGAAAACTTAGAAAAAGAAGGCATTTCTGTAGAAGTTATCGACTTACGTACAGTTTCTCCATTAGACTTAGATACAATTTTAGCATCTGTTCAAAAAACTGGACGTGTTGTAGTTGTACAAGAAGCTCAACGTCAAGCAGGTATCGGCGCAATGGTAATGTCTGAAATTTCAGAACGTGCTATTTTACATTTACAAGCTCCAATTGGACGTGTTGCAGCACCAGATACAATTTTCCCATTTGGTCAAGCAGAAAATGACTGGTTACCAAATGCAAGTGATATTGAAGCAAAAGTTCGCGAAACTTATAATTTTTAATTCGTAAACCATTCACTAAAGAGCAAAAAGCCCTTCAAAGGTGATTTGCTCTTTAGAATATTTAAGTAAAAATTAAGAAGGGATGTACAAGCATGGCTTTCCAATTTAAAATGCCTGATATCGGTGAAGGTATCGCAGAAGGCGAAATCGTAAAAATCGACATTAAAGTCGGTGACACAATCCAAGAAGATGATATTTTATTCGAAGTACAAAACGACAAATCTGTAGAGGAAATTCCATCTCCAGTAAGTGGTAAAGTATTAGAAGTTAGAGTTCAAGAAGGAACAGTAGCTCGTGTTGGAGACATTATCGTTGTTATCGATGATGGTTCAGGTCCAGCAGAAGCAGCTCCAGCAGC
>NZ_CAUUHX010000047.1:0-15093 GCF_963545075.1 uncultured Granulicatella sp. | reverse complement strand
TCATATAATGCTTGAATGGCACGTTGTTCGTACTCTTCTCTAATACCAAACATCATAGAAACTTCGGATACCCCTTGGTTGTATAATTCAATATTGATTTGTTCACGGGCTAATGTGCTAGCAACACGAGCAGTTGTACCAACCATGCTAACCATTCCTTCCCCTACTAACATAATTAAGCATAATCCACGTTCATAATACGCTTCATCCGCATTTAATTCTGCTTTCAAACGGTAAACAATACGATCTAATGTTTCATCAGTCGCATCTTCTCCACGAATAATAATTGTAGCATCATCAATCCCTGTTGGAATATGTTCTACACTGACTCCTTCATCTTCAAATAATTGTAATGTTTTTCTTAAAAATCCAATTTCATGATTCATTAAATATTTTTGAATATAAACACTCACGAAACCTGATGAACTTGCAATACCAGAAATAATCGAAGGAGAATTTACTTTTCCTTTCATAATATAAGTTCCTTTTGCAGAAGGATTATTCGTATTACATACATGAACTGGAATTCCTTTTTTAATTGCTGGTAACAATGCTTCTGTATGGAACACTGAAAATCCTGCATAAGACAACTCACGCATTTCTGTATAAGATAATACATCAATTCCAATTGGTTTATGAACTAATTTTGGACTTGCAACAAAGATAGCATCCACATCTGTAAAGTTTTCATACTCTTCAGCTGAAACGGCATTCGCTAAAATTGACCCTGTAATATCTGATCCACCTCGAGAAAATGTCACAACTTTGCCATCTTTTGTAACTCCGAAGAATCCTGGGAATACAATAATATCTTTTTCTAATTGTAAGTATTCTAATTCTTTATACGCTTCTTCTAATACTTGAGCATTTCCTGGAGTATCGCTAACGAATAAATTCGCTTCTTTAGGGCTAATATATTTTGCTGGTAAGCCTTCTTTTGTAAAGTAGTCTGCAATTAATTTAGCATTATTGTCTTCTCCACTTGCTTTATACGCATCGATTAAATAAGCAGGTTCTAATGTACTTTCTTTTAAGGCTGCAAAATGTTGACGAATTTTATCCATTACATCTGAATTTAGTTGTAATTCATCATAAATTTCTTGATAACGTTCTAAAATTACTTCTAAAACAGCTTCATTATATTGTCCTTCAATATGAGAAGTCGCTAATTGAATTAATAAGTCCGTTACTTTCTCATCGTCTGAATGACGTTTTCCAGGTGCAGATACAACAACAATTCTTCTTTCACTATCTGCTTTTACAATTTGTAATACCTTTTTTATTTGTTGACTATTGGCTAATGAACTTCCACCAAATTTAATTACTTTCACTTTGACACCTCATTTAGATGATTCTTTTCATAATGGTAACAGAATAGCAAATTCTTTTTTGAACTGCAATCATTTTTACTCGATTTTTATCAAAAAGTGTATTTATTTTATATACAAGTGTTTACATTTTAGGTTACACATCATATTTTACTCTGCACACCTTAAAGTTGCATATTTCTTGCATTAAAGCCTATAATCCATTATGCTAGTAAGACAAAAACAATAAAAGGAGAGACTACTATGCCAAAAATGTTACACACTTGTGTTCGTGTTAAAAACTTAGAAGAGAGTTTAGCTTTCTACCAAGAAGCATTTGGATTTAAAGAAACTCGTCGTAAAGATTTCCCAGAACACAAATTTACAATCGTTTATTTAGCATTTGAAGGTGACGATTACGAATTAGAATTAACGTATAACTATGGACATCCAGGATACGAAATCGGAGATGGTTACGGCCATATTGCGATTAGTAGCGCTGATTTAGAAGGATTACATGCTGAACACGTAGCTAAAGGCTATGATGTAACAGAATTAAAAGGTTTACCTGGAAATCCAGCAAACTACTATTTTGTAAAAGATCCTGATGGATACAAAATTGAAATTATTCGTGAAAAATAATCCCATTTAAGGAGAACTTTTATGAAACCTGAAGAATTATATTTACATGCAAAAAACGCATTGGAACATTCATACTGTCCCTACTCTAACTTCCCAGTAGGCTGTGCCATTTTATATAAAGATGGAACAGTGATTACTGGAGTTAATGTGGAAAATGTTTCTTTTGGAGCAACAAACTGTGCAGAACGTACAGCTTTATTCACTGGAGTAACAAAAGGCTATCAAAAAGAAGATGTGGAAATGCTTGTTGTAGCTGGTAAAACAGACTACTTCTTACCTCCATGTTGCTTATGCCGTCAAGTATTAGTAGAACTATGCCCTGCTGATACACCAATTTACCTTTCTAATAATAAAGGGGAATTAAAAGAAACGATTTTACGTGATTTAGTTCCACTAGCATTTACTGAAATGTAATCAACCTAGCACCTCTTTGGGTGCTTTTTATATTGAAAAATTTTAGAGCTTTAGTGTTTTTACGTGACAGTACCTCTATTGTCTGCTATAATATTATCTATGCGATGAGGCGACAAGCAGACAAAGAAGTCTGCTAAGTCAAGTGGAACAGATGTGCTTGCACACTACCGGATGTAGCTGTTTGTTCATGTGTGATGTGAACACCATGACACATATATTAGTATATGCCACTATAAAAGGATTAGAGATTTCTAGTCCTTTTTCTTTTGTCCACTTGCATTCTATGATACAATACAACAGAGAAAATCAATTATGATTGATAAAGGAGAATTTACGTGAAAAATTGCCCATTCTGCCACGAATTAATTGAAGAGAAAGAACCATTATGTCCTTTTTGTGGCACTGTACAAGATGAACATTTAAATGAAAATTCAACAACAATCCAAACATCTTTATTTGATGAAGATAATAAAGTTACTCAACCAAATTCTGTAGAAAACAGAAGTGATCAAGAATATCGTATCAAAAATAATCAAGCAATTTATTCTAGTTTTTGGAGAAGAATTACTCGTTTCTTTAGCTTTTTCTTCGGAAAACTAGTCCATCCAACAAATAATTATTCAAGAAAACGTCAAAATAGCCGATTATTTGGTTATATTATGATTATTATATCGACATTATTATCATCTTATATTACAACTCATGGTATTCGAGCTGTATTATCTCAATATCAATTATTGGCGGATATTTCTATCCTTCCAAGTTTAACAGTTACTCCGAATTATATTTTAGTTTTCTTAAAACTATTATTATTCTATGCTGTATTTTATTTTGGATTCCCGGTCATTGCCTTTGGAGTAAAACATATTTTATTAAAACGACAACATGTATTTCATTATTGGTTAACACAATATGAATCCATGAATGCATTAGCGATTATTTTATTAATCATTACAGCATTTATGACATTTGTATCTCCAATTGCGTTATTAGTAGTCATTTTATTCTTCTTTACATTGCATCTGTTTACCTTTATCGTAACATTTGTAATTTCCATTGCTCAGGAACAAAATGATACTCGTTTAGATACTCCATATGTCGCTTTAATTGGTTTATGTATTCAATTAATTATCGTTCTAAGTTTATTATTTATTTTATTTTAAACAGTAAAAAGTCCATAGATTCGCTCTATGGACTTTTTTATTGTTCTCTATTTTGAACTAAAAATGGCATTGAATATTTCTTTAAAAAATGTCACGATTTTATCCAACCATCCTTCACGATTAGCTTGATTTACTAATTGACCAATCTTTCCTTTTACAATATTGGATAATGAATTTAATTGTTCTAATACTTGTTTCGAATCAATCGCACTTGTTTGTTGATAACTTAAGGCAAACTGAATAATATTATTCACTTGAGTTGGACTAATGACTTTATCTAATCCATATTTTTTTAATGCCTCATTAACAATTCTTTCAACATCTTCTTTTGTAGCTACTTGACCTTGTTTTTCTTTAATCTCAGCAAGAGATTTCTTAATATCAATCATTGCTTGGTCTAATTTGGCAGCATCAAAGCCTTTTTCTTTCGATTGTTCTTGAGCAATTTGATTCGTTAATTCTAGCTCTTTTTGAGCAACTGCTGTACGTTTTTCATCTAATACAATACCATTTGCTTCAAAAGCTTTATACACACCTGTTAACGCAGATTCACCGGTAACTTTAGATACAGCTGCAACTTCAATTTCTGCATCAGCTACCCCTGCTGTAATCGCTGCATTGGCATATTGTTCAGAAGTAACAAGAGTAATATTTTTTGGAGTAGCAATATGAACTTTTACCCCTTCTCCTTTATTTCTTTTTTGAACCATAACAGATGAAATCATTACAGAAGTATTTGCTTCTCCTGCACCTAAGTATTTGACTAAATCTTCTCCTGTAGCTTTTGTTGTCGTTACTGTATTTTCATCTTTAATCCCTAATAATTTAGATGTTTCTTTAATTTGTTGGTCATTTAAACCACCACCATAAACAACTGTTGGTTTCCCCCATTTCTCATTAACGGCTGTTGTATCAATCGCATAAACTTGCTGAGAAATAAGTCCTAATAGCATCGTAGCCACTACTATAGGGCGAACTATTTTTTTCATGTCATTAACCTCCTTTGACTATTCTATCTTACTCTATTTCTTTGAAAAAATGTGGAGATTTTTATTAAGATTTTACTAAAAATACCTCTGCGAATGTACTTCACAGAGGTATAGTCTAATGTTTTAGTTTCATATGTTTTTCTTGCAATTGTTCTTTCATTGTAATGAGATAAACGGCTATTAAGATAAGCACAATTCCTACAATATCAATTCCTTGGAATATTTCTCCTAATAAAATGATGGAGAAGAATACCGAAGAAATAGGTTCTGCAGAAGCTAATAAACTTCCTTGAACAGGTCCAATGATTGAAACTCCTTCTAAATACAATGTATAGGCAAAAATCGTTCCTATTCCAATAATTCCGATAAAGGCAATGAATGTATAAGGTTTCCATTGAATCGTATATTGCCAACTTGCACTTCCGATATAAAATAAAATTCCACCGGACAATAATCCTAATCCAGTTACAATTAAGCTCCCAAAGCTATGAATCAATTTACCAGGTAATAAGGTATAAAGCGCATAAGTAAATGCGGAAATAATACCCCAAAATAATCCTACTGGACTAAGGGATAAGTTAAATGGATTTCCATGAGTTGCAATAACAAACGTACCTATTAACGCAGAAAGTATTGCAACAAATTCCATCACAGTTGGTACTGTCTTCTCTTTTAAACTCACATAAATGACAATTAAAATCGGACAAGTATATTGCAATACAGTCGCCGTTCCAGCATTTGAAGAATGAATCGCAAATAAATACGTTAATTGACATAACATTAATCCAAAAATTCCGAAAAATAACATTCTCCCCATTATTTTGGGAGACTTCACTACTTCACGAAATTGCTTCGGTTGTTTCCAACATGCAAATAATGTTAAAACTAAACCTGCAATCATCATTCGTAATGCTGTTAAATAAATGGGAGAAACTTCTGAATCATTCATTAAATATTGTCCACAAGCTCCAGATAATCCCCACGAAACTGCTCCAATTAATGTATAAATTCTTCCCTTTACTATTTTATTCAAAACGATTCCTCCTATTTTTCAGAAATGAAGAACGCTCCTAATGAAGTGGTAGAGAATAATAAAATCATAGGATAAATTTCTAAACGTCCTGCTATCATTCCTAAAGATAATAAAATCGTATTAAAATCAGAATACATAGAGAAATTACTTGTTGGTCCTACTTCTCCTAAACCAGGACCAATATTATTAAAGGTTGCTGCAACTGAAGAAAATGCCGTTAAAAAATCAGGAGCTTCAAATGAAGCAGATATTAACAACACTAAAAATACGGCTACATATACTAATAAATAGTTCGCAATTCCGCTCGACATTTTATCATCGACTACTTTGCCATTAAATTTCGGTATAATCACTCGACGAGGTTGTCCCATTTTCTTAATTTCAGCAATGGCATTTTTGACATAAATCACTACTCGAGAAACTTTAATTCCCCCAGCAGTCGAACCTGCACACCCACCAATAATCATTAGAAGTAATAACACTACTTGTGGAAATACTCCCCACAGACCAAAATCAGCTGTTGAATATCCTGTTGTTGTTATAATCGATGATACCGTAAAAAACACACTTCTAAACGGGACATCTAACTGAGATTGAACAATACTTAAGAAAGCAAAAATAGCTACTGACGCAAAGGCAATAATTCCAAGATAAGAACGTCCTTCTTCATCCGTCAATACTTCTCGAATCGATCCTAATAATAAGAAATAATATAAGTTAAAGTTTACTCCAAAGAGCATCATTCCAACACCAATAATCCATTCAACCATCTCAGGATTTTGATAAATGGCAAACCCTGCATTGTTAATAGAGAATCCACCGGTTCCAGCTGTCCCAAATGATAATAATAAGGCATCAAATAATGGTACTTTAACTAGCATTAAAATAATGACCAATATCGCTGTCATCACTAAATAAATCGCATATAAAATTCTGGCAGTTTTTGCAAGTTTAGAGACCAATTTCCCAAAAACCGGTCCTGGAACTTCCGCACGCATTAACTGAACAGAATCAGATCCTGTACTTGGAAGAATCGCTAATGCAAATACTAAAACACCCATTCCTCCAACTAAGTGGGTAAAACTACGCCAAAATAAGGAAGAATACCCTAGAATAGACAAATCACTTAAAATACTAGAACCCGTTGTTGTAAAACCACTGGCTGTTTCAAAAAATGCATCTGCTACATTAGGAATCTCTCCTGTAAACACAAATGGAAGTCCTCCAAAAAATGAAAGTAATATCCAACTGAGAGCTACTGTTACAATCCCATCACGTGGCATAATTTTCATATTTTTTGGTTTTGCTAATGTACAAAGTGTCCCAATGGCCACTAATAAAGCGATCGTTCCAGCATAACTAAATAGTTGATGGAGACTTTCTCGATAAATCAAACTAACAATTAATGGTAGAAGTAATAATAAAGCTTCCACTTGTAAAATTTTCCCTACCAAATAACATACTGTTCTTCTTTGCAAAATCATCAACTCCTATTCCAAAATATCGATAATATCATCGAAGTTTTTCTGAGTTGTTACGACGATTACTCTATCATGTGGTTCCAATTGATCATTCCCATCTGGATAAATTAATTTTTCCCCACGAACAATAAAGGCAATTAATAAATTCGATTTTGTTTTTAATTTCGATAATGGAATACCACAAACACGACTATTTCTTTCAATACGGAATTGTAGTGCTTCTACTTGATTATCCGCTACACGATATAAAGCTTCTACATTTGACCCCTTAGTATTGGCACGTGCACGTACAAATTGAACTATTTCATTAGCAACAATTTGTTTTGGCGTAATAATGGATTGCGGATCAACATTTTTCAATACTTTTAAAATACCGATACGACTCATCTTAGTAATAACTTTTCGAACTCCACGATTTTTTGCATATACTGATAAAATTAAGTTTTCTTCATCAATTCCTGTTAGTGAAACGAAGGAATCATAATTGGTCAACATCTCTTCTTCTAATACATCATGATCCGTTCCATCTGCATGAATGATTGTTGCATTTGGAAATTGTTCACTTAAAAACTTTGCACGTTCTTCATTGACTTCGATCACTTTTGGATGGATTTTAGTCGTTTTAAGCATATCAAGTAAGTAATACGCAATTTTTCCACCACCAACGATTAAGCTTGAACGTACTTGTTTGGTAATATAATTGGTAATTTTTAAGAATGTAGAAATATCTTCATATGCTCCAGTAATATGGATACGGTCACCTTTTTGAATAAAAGAATCCCCACTTGGAATAAATACTTCCGAATCACGTTGAATCGCACAAACTAAAATAGTCCCAAAACGATTTCTAAAGTCTTTCAAACTTAATCCTATTAATGGTGAGTGTTCATGAATTTCCAACTCGATTAAACTCACTCGATTGCTAGCAAAACTTTCTACACTTAAGGCAGAAGGATATTTAAAAATTTTAAAAATATCACGTGCTGCTGATAATTCCGGATTAATTAATAAGGAAATTCCTAAACTTTCTCGAACAAAATTCAACTGTTGAGAATATTCTGGATTACGAACACGAGCAACTGTATATTCTGCTCCAATTTTTTTAGCTAAAATGGCAGCAATAATATTGATTTCATCCATCTCTGAAACAGCTAGAAAAATATCTGCACTCGCTACTCCAGCTTCTTGTTGAATATCATAACTAGCACCATTTCCAACAATGCCCATGATATCAAATTTATTCATCATTCTTTCAATAATCAAAGGATTTTTATCAATTAAAACAATATCATTTGCTTCTGAAGTTAGTTCTCGGCAAAGTACTTCGCCGACCTTTCCTCCACCAACAATTACTATTTTCACACATTTTCCTCCAGGTCTTTAAAATCTTCCGAGTGTCATTTTACTCTTATAATAGAAGAACGTCAATGAATTGCAATAATCTCGTCTCTTGTATTACAATGGATACATTAAAATAAAGGAATGGATGTAAATGGAAGAATTAGACTTGCAACAATTATGTCAAAAAATTTCAAAAGAATACTTTCATAAAGAGTTTCAACATCAAATCACTTATAACGCTCGTTTAAAATCAACTGGTGGACGTTATATTTTGAAAACAGGCAATATTGAAATTAATCCTAAAGTTGAAACGATTCTTGGAAAAGAAGTCTTAATCGGCGTTATAAAACATGAATTATGTCATTATCACTTACATCAAGAAGGAAAAGGTTATCGACACCAAGATAGAGATTTTAAAATGCTCTTACGAGAAGTTGAGGGAATCCGTTTTGTAGAACGCATGGAACCTTATCGATACGTTTATTCTTGCAAGTCTTGTGGGGCAAGTTTTCATCGTATGAGAAAAATTGATACAAAAAAATTCCGTTGTGGTCGTTGTCGTGGAAGTTTAGTATTGGATTCTAAGGTCGAACCGTAAAGCTTCATCGATTTTTAATACTTGCATTATAATGGAAACTTTGATACCATTACATACATTGAGCGGTCGTGGCGGAATGGCAGACGCGCTGTCTTGAGGGGGCAGTGGGTGTATACCTGTGCGGGTTCAAGTCCCGCCGGCCGCATTAGATATAGGGAAAGGGATAAAATCATAGTTCCATAGAACGTGATTTTATCCCTTTTTTGTATTATTCTATCAGATGACCGAACCCAAGGATTCTCATAGTAGCCAAAATGAAACCGCAGGGCTGCTTGCGTCCTAATGCTACTATAGACAAATCCATTCTCATCTTAAACGTCCCCTCATATATGCTCGAGCCCAAGGATTTTCATAGTAGCAATAGTGATAAAATCTGCTTTTGCAGCTTTTATCACAGGAAAAGTTGAGACCTAGGCTCAACTTTTAGGCATGAGACCGAAGGGCTGCTACCGTCCTTATGCTACTATAATTAAATCCTTTAATAAATAAAATCTCTCAGTTCGGATAAATGCCCAATCTGATACGTTGGTTCTACAGCCAACAATTCCTCAGGCTCAGTTGGTCGTTCTGGATTTTCCATATACCAACAAGTATCCATTCCAATACGACTCGCCCCATAAATATCTGCCTTAAAACTATCCCCAATCATCAAGGCATTCTCAACCGTCATTCCTTCTGTATGCTCTACAACAGCTTCAAAAAACTCTTTACTTGGCTTACGATATCCCACCACTTCAGAAATAAATAACTTTTCAAAAAAGTTTTCTAATCCAGCTGTTTTCAAACGTAGTAATTGAGTTTCTTCAATTCCATTTGTAGCTGCAACCATGACAAAGTCTTTCTTTAATTCATGAATAATGTCTAATGCATCTGGCATCATCGTATTTGCTTCTGCTAAATAGTGACGGAATTTTTTCTCACAAACACTTCCATCTACCTGAATTCCATAATGCGCAAACCAACGAACAAATCTTTCTTCATTCAAATAAGTTTGAGAAATTTCTCCCTGTTCATATTGTTCCCATAAGCCTTTATTCATTGTTCGATAAACTTCTAAAACTTCCGGAGTCCATTCTAAACCATCTTCTTGGCTAATACGAGATAAAGCATAGTCTTCTGCTCCCCAAAAATCAAAAATCGTATTATCTAAATCAAAAATTAAATATTGGTATTTTTTCACTTCTTTTCCTCCTAAAATCGTATGACAATTTATCATACACGCTGCGGCTTCATTCTTCAACTAATATCATGTCAATAAAAAGGACACTTTTCATATTCAAAGTATCTTAAACATTTTTAGGAGCATGTCAAAATAACATGCTCCTATCATTTAAAATTTATTTTGTTGTCTCATAAAGAATTAATGCTACTTATTGAATAATTTAGCCCAATTTTGTTTGGAACTTAAAATTCTGGAAATATATACTTCATTTTTCTCAATATAATAAAAAGCTACGTAATGTTCAATTGGCATATATCGATAACGTTTTCCATCATCTGTTAATTCACCATAACCACGACTCGATACTAAAGAACAAATTTCTAGAAAAGTTTCTAACATTTCTAGTGCCGTTAGAATGAGATCAATCTTACTATCAGCAGATTGTTGGCTATAAAAATTTAACACAATATACTCGTGAATTCCTCTCAAATCTTTTTTAGCTTGATCTGTAAAAGAAACATGATAAGATTTATAATTATCCAAGTCCAAATTCCTTTCTCACGTCTGCTAAAGATGTTAGCTTATCTTGCTCAATTTCTTGATGGCCAATCAGTATTTCCTTTTTCAAATCTTCAAAAGCAACTTGATATTGTGTCTCCTGCAAATCACTAGTTACAAACTCTTGGGGATCAATTACACCCGTTGCAATTTTACGAAGTGCTGCATTGAAAACATCTGATAAGGATATCTTTTCATCTGCTAAAATTTCTTTTGTTTGTTGGTAAAAAGCCACATCCGCTCTAAAATTAACAGGTTGAGTACTCGCCATATAAATCACCTCTTTGTAAATACGTTTCGTAAATACATTTTATTATATTTTATTCTTTCACTCAATTCCATCATTCTTCAACTAATATCATTTTAACAAAAAAAGGATACCTTTGCTGAAACAAAAGCATCCTTATCTTTTAAATTGTTCTTATCTCATTGTTACAAACTCTTCAGAAGCTGTTGGGTGAATTGCTACTGTCGCATCAAAATCTGCTTTTGTAGCTCCCATTTTAAGTGCAACTGCGAAACCTTGAATCATTTCATCAACGCCTTCACCAATTCCGTGTAAGCCAATAATTTTTTCTTCTTCACCTAATGTAATTAATTTTAATTTTGTCATTTGACGGTGAACTGTAATGGCTGAATACATGCCTGCAAAGTTTGATTCATATACTTTAATATTTTCAGCACCATATTTTGCTTCCGCTTGTTCTTGACTTAAACCAATAGATCCAATCGCTGGATGAGAGAATACAACTGTTGGAATTAATTCATAATCCATTTTTGCATCTGTTTTTCCATTGAATAAACGTTCTGATAATGTTCTACCCGCTTTAACCGCTACTGGTGTTAATTCTTTTTCACCAGAAACATCCCCTAGTGCATAAATACCAGGTGTTGTTGTATTTTGATATTCATCTACTTGAATAAATCCACGTTCATTCAAAGCCACTCCTGCTGCTTCTAAATTTAATTGGCTAACATTCGCTTTACGTCCAACTGCCCAAATAACTTTTTGACTTGTATGAGTTGTACCATCTTCAAAATGAATTTGAATATCTCCATTATCTAATTTTTCTAATTTTTGAGGAACTTTATGTGTATGTAATGGTTGACCATTTTTCTTCATTTCTTCCACTAACACTTCAACAATGCCTTGGTCAAATCCTCTTAACGGGCCACCTTTACGAACGAATAAGTCAGTTTTTACTCCTAATCCATGTAAAACTCCTGCTAATTCAACAGCAATATATCCTGCACCAATAATTGATACTGATTCTGGTAATTCTTCCCATGCAAATACATCATCAGAAGTTCCACCAAGTTCACTACCTGGAATATTGGGAACAAAAGCATATGAACCAGTCGCAATGACAATATGTTTTGCACGAATCTGTTCACCATTTACTTCTACTGTATTTTTATCTACGAAACGAGCATATCCTTCGATATAGTCAATTCCATTTCTATTGAAGTTGTTTGAAAAAGCTTGACGTGAACGTTCAATATAAGCTTGACGATTTTTTCTTAATTTTTTGAAATCAAATGAAGTTTCTCCAATTGTATATCCATAATCTGATGCATAATTTTTAAGTGTTTCAGAAACTAAAGCTCCATACCACATTACTTTTTTAGGAACACACCCAACGTTTACACAAGTTCCCCCAATGATATTTCCTTCAATAACGGCTGCCTTTGCTCCATGCATGGCTGCACGATTCATCGTAGCACTACCGCCGCTTCCTCCACCAATTGCAATAATATCGTATTCTCTCATGTTTTTTCCCTCTTTCATCTTTATTTAAAATATCTATACGATTTAATTTACAATTATCATATCATTATCATCAGTTTTTTGTCTTCTATGTTGCTCACGTGCCTATGTTTTTATGAGAAAAGTTATAATCTGCTTAAAAATGTTTCCCATTTCAATGAAAAATGGTAAAATAAGTCAGATATCATACCATTCATTTGAGAGCATTCTCATTTTTAGAAAGGAATTATTATGAAACTAATGTATATCCTTGATAAAATCAAGCGATTCCCAAACCAAGATTTGGCACTCTATTTAATGATTGTCAGCATCTTCTTGCCGTTTTACTTGTTTTTATCATTGTTCTTGTTTTATTTTATCCTACTAATCTTTACTGGAAAAATGAAACATATTTTAAGACAACTACTGAATTATCCAGTGTTATTAACGTTTATTGCCTATAGCACAATTATCTCAGCAGTTAGTGGAAATTTACTAGGAGTTGCAGCTTCCATTTTATTTTTATGGTTTGCCATATTCTTTGTTTATTACCAGAAACGGATTAATCAAGACTTTTTCCACATTGTATTACAGACGATATTATTAGGAAGTATATTTGCAGCGTTATTTGCCTTTTTAGAACATTTTGAAATTGTTCATAAATTTAACTACGCATTTTTAGCACCAAATATGCAAGTCTGGCATCAAAATCGTGCTGAGGTCACATTCTTTAATCCAAACTATTACGGAATCATTTGTTGTTTCTGTATTATGATTGGTTTTTATCTTTTCACAACGACCAAAAATTGGAAATGGAAAGTCATCTGTATTGTCGCTTGCTTTATCAATTTATTCGGATTGAACTTTACTCAAAATAGAACAGCTTTCCCAGCCATTATTTGCGGAGCTATTATCTATTTATTTACAACGATTAAAAGTTCTCGAGCATTTTGGCTAAGTGTTGGCGTCTTTATTATTGGGCTATTCTTCCTGTTTTCAAATGATATTGGAGTTCGAATGGGAACATTAGATTCGTCCATGGATGAACGTATTTCCATTTGGAATGCTGGATTTACACTTTTCAAACAAAATCCATTTTTCGGTGAAGGACCATTAACATATATGCATAGCTATCAACGAATTGGTGCCATTTATCATGAACATGCACATAGTATTTATATTGATACGATTTTAAGTTATGGATATATTGGTACTTTATTATTAGCGATTGCTAGTATCAAACCTGTTCGTAGTTTGATTGAAATGAGTCGTCAACCTCAAAAACGTCCAATTGTTGGATTATATGTTTCATTTTTAGTCGTTGTTGCGGTTCACGGAATTTTCGACTTAGCACTATTCTGGATTCAATCAGCATTTATTTTCCTAGTTGTAATGTGCAGCATTCCAATGTGGGAAAGAAACGAAACGATTGATATTCCGCATGAATAGATTCGAATAAAAAGAAAAAATCCCCTTCGTTACAAGGGCGCCAGCAGCCAGCAATTGCTGGCTCATGGCTAAAATTTGAGCCAAAGTCTCAAATTTCCCCTGTAAAAAAGCCAGTTAATGCTGGCTTTTTTACTTATGCTACGAAGAAATTTTTTCTTTTTATTCTTTTTTAAACCTTCTATCATAAATCCCACCTTAAGTAAAATGACCTGTCTAATAGAAAATAATTTTTTACGTTACAAGCGGAGGGATAAAAGAACTTTTCTTAATAGCAAACACAAAAAATCCAGCTAAAACTGGATTTTTTTGTTTAGGAAAATTCGAGACCTAGGCTCGAATTTTAGCCATGAGACTCGCTTTGCGAGGCTGCTGGCGTCCTTGCTATTCAGGAAAAGTTCTTTTATTCCGTAGCGTATTAACAACTTTTTATTTTTAAGATAAGTACGCAGCTAATTCTGATTCTAACATATTTAATCTCTTTGCCCCACTTTCGACTGTGAGGATTCCATCTTTGATTAAACTAACAATAGTTGTAATGGCCCCTTCTGATATACCTTCCATTCTTGCTAGTTCTTTTTCTTCTGCGACATACTCTAAATGGGCATAGTAGCCATCTAATTTTCTTGTTCGATCATCATACATCGTTCGTTCCTCCTCTGTCCAGCCAATTCGATTCATAATCATATCTGCTGTTTCTAATATTGTCTCAGGATTTTGTGTATAAGGTTTATTCCCAAAAAACTCAATCCATCGAATTTTCCTATAGTGTTTTATTTTATTTGGATCATATTTATCTAATTCTAAAAATGCCATACGTATTAAGTTACGTTTTTCTTTAATTCCTTTAAAATATACTTTTAATTCTTCGTGGGATTCATCATCTCTTAAGCTAAATGAATGATACATACGATCATCTTCAAAATATCGTTCCTGTGTAATCGCAATGGCATATACAGGTATCATTTCCTTTGCAAGATGATAGGTTTGCGTACCATCTTTTTTATACATTTTCATATTTTTAGAAACTTGTTCACATAAATATAAGCACAAACGTTTTATAAAGTCAATCATGACCACCCGTCTAACGGGTGGTTTGAACCGGGGCTATAAGCCCTGATTACAAGCCAGCGCCTCAAGACGCTGGCTTTCACTTCGTTCAAGCCTTATTGCTTTTGACTCGTCACTTGCCTCTTAAAGAGGCGTTTGTAT
>NZ_CAUUHX010000046.1:0-15688 GCF_963545075.1 uncultured Granulicatella sp. | reverse complement strand
GCATGTAAAAAATCCTGTCGGTGATTTCTCACCAACAGGATTTGTCGAACAACCAGAATATATAAAATAAGAATAACTTTTCAATGTAGTAGTACTATAAACCACTATCTTGTGGTTTATAGTACAGGAAAATTTGAGACCTTGGCTCAAATTTTAGCCATGAGACCGCAGGTCTGCTGGCGTCCTTACTACTTGAAAAGTTATTCTTTTTTATTTATTCACTAACCGGTTTACGTTTACGGATGCCCCAGAATTGGAAGTAGTCGGTACGAATTGCACCATTGTATAATTTACGTTTCTTAGTGGCTTGTTTTCCATAATGTTCTTCAAAACTTAAATCACTCGTTAAAATATACTTACTCCAAGTTTCTAATGGTTCATACGTTTGTCCCATTTGACGGTAAATATTTTGAGCTTGTTCTTCAGATAATAAACGATCACCATATGGTGGATTAGCAACTAATACGCCATTTTCTTTTTTCGTACGGAAATCTTTTAATTGCATTTGCTTAAATTCAATATGCTCGCTAACGCCAGCTTTAATCGCATTTTGTTTTGCAATTTCAATCATCGAACCATCAATATCAGCTCCGAGAATATCTAATGTCACATCAGTACGAATTTCTTTTCTTGCTTCTTGTCGAACAGTGTCAAATGCTTTTGGATCAAAGAATGTCCATTTTTCAGCTGCAAATGAACGATTTAATCCAGGAGCAATATTTAATCCAATTAAAGCAGCTTCGATAGGAATAGTACCTGAACCGCAACAAGGATCGTAAAATGGTTTATCTGGGAACCAGTTTGTTAGCATGACAAGAGCTGCTGCCATATTTTCTTTTAATGGTGCGCCACCTTTTTCAGTACGGTAGCCACGTTTAAATAAACTTGTACCACTTGTATCAATGGTTAATGTGACAACATCTTTAAGAATAGAAACTTCGATAGGATAGAGTGCTCCTGTTTCTGGTAAATGTGTTCTACGTGCATATGCTGCACTTAAACGATTAACAATTGCCTTTTTTACAATAGATTGGCAGTTTGGAACACTATGTAAAGTTGATTTAACAGATTTTCCTGATACGGGAAATTCTGCATCGACTGGTAAAATTTGTTCCCAAGGGAGTGCTTTTGTTTGTTCAAATAAAGCATCAAAAGTTTTAGCGGTAAATTGACCAAAAACAATTTTAATACGGTCGGCAGTACGTAAATAAATATTCGTTTTTGCAATATCATAATCGTTACCAGAAAAATAAGCTTTTCCGTTTTCTACTTGGCAATCATAGCCAAGAGTTCGTAATTCTTTTCCAACAAGTGCTTCAATGCCAGCTGCAGCAGTGGCGACTAATTTATAAGTTGTCATAATAATTTCCTTTCTATTAGAAATGATAGTTTTTCAAAAAAAATACCGGGAGACCCCGGTAAATAACCTGAATGCAAACTTCTATAAGCCATGTTCTGTTCCATCAATTAGCAGGTTCTAATTGATTTCAGTAATCATCTGTCTACACAAATGTGCCTCTTTTTTCGTTCATTTCCTAATAAAGAGTGCCCCTACCATAAGTTTGGGTTGCTCGCTCGAGGGGTTTACCGCGTTCCACCATTTTCGTTTCCAAAAATGCTTCGTCACTGTGGCACTTTCAAGAATACTTTGGCATAGAAATCCTTAGCCATTTTTTCTGCCGTCAACAAATTGTTGCCTTAGCTTATTGTTTCGCTAAGCACGAACACTACAGACATCTCAGTCTGTGCGAGCATGGACTTTCCTCAGTAGTGCAAACACTACCGCGATTACTCAAAGTTTACAAGTTTTATTAATCTTTAATTGGGGTAATGACACGAGTTTTGTCTAAATCATCCTCGTTATCGTCTTCTAATTTTTCATCAAAGACATGTTTTTCTAAATTCGCTAAACGTTTTAAAATATCAAAGTTTGTTACACCTGCAGAAGGGATGCTAGCTGAGCGAGTTCCTTTTGTGACAGTTGCTTGTTTTGATAATTCGTCAACTTTATTTACTAAACGTTCATTTTCACTTTGTAAAAAGCTAATTTCTTTTTGGAATGTATCATAATCACGAATGATTAAATCTAAAAATGCATCTACTTCTTCAATGTCAAATCCTCTAAATGAGCGTTTAAATTGTTTATTTAAAATATCTTTTGTTGATAAATGTCTTGCCATGGTTTCATTACTCCTTAATATCTATAATCAATCATCTTTTTTAGTTAGTATGCTTGCTACTCGATGCAAAAATGTCTTTTGCAAGCAGTGAAAAATGTATTATTTTTCTATCTTCAATATCATACTAAAAATTCGGAAAAATTACAAATATGTTACATTAAATTTTTAGGCAAATTTTATTTTCTTTGTTATAATGTCTTGTAAACAATGATAAATACTAAAGGAGAGTCAATAAATGGATTGGTTAGAAGTTACAGTAGTAACTCATACAGAAAGTGTAGAGGCAGTCAGTGAAATTTTTATGGAAATCGGAGCTAAAGGAGTTTCGATTGAAGATCCTCTCGACTATGATCAATTAAATCAAGAACAATTAGAATGGCTATCAGTTGAAAGAAAGTCTTTATATGAAACAGATGAAGTTTTTGTCAAAGCTTATTTCCAACCAAATCAGTGGAATGATGAATTAACAGAAACCGTAACGAATAGAGTTCAAGAACTAAAATCTTACGGATTAACAATTGGTAAAGGAATTGTTACGTTACAAACAGTAGGAGAAGCAGACTGGGCAGAAGCTTGGAAAAAATATTATTTCCCAGTTCGTGTCACAAGATATTTAACTGTTGTGCCTAGTTGGTTAGAGTATCAAAAACAACAAGAAGATGAACGTTTAATTCGTTTAGATCCAGGTTTAGCATTCGGAACTGGAACACATCCAACAACTCAATTATCACTAGCGGCCTTGGAACAATATGTTCGTGGTGGAGAGAGTGTATTAGATGTTGGGACAGGATCTGGTGTTTTAAGTATTGCCGCTAAACTATTAGGGGCAAGTGATGTCACTGCTTTTGACATTGATGAGATGGCAACAAGAGTTTCAAAAGAAAATATTTCTTTAAATCCAGAAATTGGTGAAATTGCAGTTTATGAAAATAATTTATTACAAGGAATTAATCAACCTTCTGATTTAATTGTAGCAAATATTTTAGCGGAAATTTTATTAATGATGCCTGCGGATGCTTATCATAATTTAAAAGAAAATGGTGTCTTAATTTTATCAGGAATTATTCAATCAAAAGCAGAGGAAGTACGTTCTGCTTATGAAAAAGTAGGATTTACTTTAAAACAACAATTAACAATGGGTGAATGGAATACATTTGTCATGACAAAAGCGAAAGACTAGGTGAACGAGATGCAACGTTATTTTATCAATCAAGTCATTCAATCAGTTGGAGAAATGATATCTGTTCCTAAAGAACAAGAGCATCATATGGTAAAAGTGATGCGTATGAATGTTGGAGAATGGTGTGAAATTGTAGATGAGAATGAACAATTATATATCGCAAAAATTACTCAACTATCTCCATTCGAGTTAACAATAGAAGAACCTAAAGAACAAAATGTAGAATTACCGATTGATGTGACAATTTTTGTAGGACTTTCTAAAGGAGATAAATTAGAAACCATTGTCCAAAAAGCTACAGAATTAGGCGTTCATACGATTGTACCCGTAGAAATGAAACGGAATATGGTGAAATGGACAAAGGATAAGTCTCAAAAGAAAATTGAAAGATTACAAAAAATTGCGCAAGAAGCAGCAGAACAATCTCACCGACTACATGTTCCAAAAGTGTTAGAGTTAATGACTTTAAAGGAAAGTGTTATCTTAGCCAAGCAATCGACAAAAGCATTAGTTGCATTTGAAGAAGTTGCTAAAGAAGGAGAAGCGGCAGTATTTTTTCAAACGTTGACTTCGTTACAAAAAGGAGATTCGATTGCCTTTTATTTTGGTCCAGAAGGTGGATTTGACCTGCAAGAAATTGAGTATTTAAATAGCCAGGAAGTACATTCTTGTGCCTTAGGTCCAAGAATTTTAAGAGCTGAAACAGCACCCATGTATGCACTTGCTGCAATATCGTATCATTTCGAGCTTTTAAAAGGTTAGAAATAGTTGACGGAAGGCTAAGAAAGAGATAGGATAAGTATTATCTAAAGTTAAGAAAGCAGTAACAAATAATAGTTTAATACGGTTACTGTTATGAATTAAGGGGAAAAACGTATATGTCAAAAAATAAAAATTATACGGCTGAAGATGTTGTTTCACTCTGTCGTGAATATATGAATGAAAAGAGTATTCAGTTCATCGAAAAAGCCATTGAATATGCGACCTTCGCTCATAAAGATCAAGTAAGAAAATCTGGCGAAGCATATATTGTTCACCCAATTCAAGTAGCTGGAATTTTAGCAGAATTGCGATTAGATCCAGATACGATTGCAACAGGATTTTTGCACGATGTTGTTGAAGATACAGGATTTACGATTGAAGACATTGAATATGTATTTGGCAAAGATGTTGCATTTTTAGTAGATGGTGTTACAAAACTAGGGAAAATTAAATATAAATCTCATGAAGAACAACAAGCAGAAAATCATCGTAAAATGTTGTTGGCCATGGCGAATGATTTAAGAGTTATTATGGTAAAACTAGCTGACCGTTTACATAATTTAAGAACTCTAAAATTTCATAAACCAGAAAAACAACGTATGATTGCGAATGAAACATTAGAGATTTATGCACCTTTAGCCCATCGACTAGGGATGAATAAAATTAAGTGGGAATTAGAAGATACATCATTAAGATATTTAAACCCACAACAATATTATCGTATTGTTCAATTAATGGATTCAAAACGTGATGAACGTGAAGCATATATCCATGAAACAGTGGTGAATATCGAAGAAGCCACACAAGAATTAGAAATAGAAGCTGAAATATATGGTAGACCAAAACACATTTATTCAATTTATCGAAAAATGAAAGATAAAAAGAAAGAGTTTAATGAAATCTATGATTTATTAGCGATTCGTGTTTTAGTGAATAGTATTCGTGATTGTTACGCAGTTGTTGGAGCAATCCATACGAAATGGAAACCAATGCCTCGTCGTTTCAAAGATTATATTGCAATGCCAAAGGCAAATATGTATCAATCCATTCATACAACAGTTATTGGACCAGGTGGTAAACCTGTTGAAATTCAAATTCGTACATTTGAAATGCATGCTGTTGCAGAATACGGAGTTGCTGCTCACTGGGCGTATAAAGAAGGAAATACTCAAAAAGTATCGAATGATCCACTTCAAAAACAATTAGATTGGTTTAAAGATTTAATTGAATTACAAGATGATTCAAAAGATGCGAATGACTTTATGAATAGTGTGAAGGAAGATATTTTTGGTGATAAAGTGTATGTCTTTACTCCAAAAGGAGATGTTTCTGAGTTACCATTAGGTTCAGGACCATTAGATTTTGCCTACAATATTCATACTGAAGTTGGAAATAAAACAGTCGGTGCAAAAGTGAATAATAAAATTGTACCGTTAAATTATCAGTTAAAAACAGGAGACATTGTAGAAGTATTAACTTCTGCTAATTCATTTGGTCCATCAAGAGACTGGATTAATTTAGTCTTTACGACTCGTGCGAAAAATAAAATTCGTCGTTTCTTTAAATTACAAAATCGTGAAGAAAGTATTCTTCGTGGACGTGATTTATTAGAAAAACAAATTGCTGATTTAGAATTTTCACCAAAAGACTTTTTAACGAAGACGCAATTAAAAGAAATTTCCAGTCGATTTAATTTTGCGAATGAAGATGATTTATTTGCAGCGATTGGATTTGGAGAAGTATCTGTTCAAACGGTGGCGAATCGATTAACGGATAAAGCACGTCGTGAAATTGAACAACAAAAAATGCAAGAAGAAGCATTTGAACAAACGACTGAGAAAATTCAACGAAAAGATACTCAAAAGATGAGTATTAAGCATGAAAATGGCGTTATTATTGAAGGGGTTAATAATTTATTAATTCGTTTAAGTCGTTGTTGTAATCCGGTACCGGGTGATGAAATTGTTGGATATATTACAAAGGGACGTGGCATTTCTGTCCATCGTAAAGATTGTCCGAATGTTAAAGTTCAACAAGATCAACAAACTCGTTTAATTGATGTAGATTGGGAAGATACTGGTAATTCTAAGCAACAATATGATACTGAATTAGTTGTTGAAGGATATAATCGTAATGGTTTATTGAATGAGGTATTAAATGTTATCAATAGTATTACGAAGTCTTTAAATTCTGTAAATGGTAAAGTGGATTCTAATAAGATGGCTACGATTACAGTTAATATTGGGATTCATAATACGGAACAATTAGAATATATTGTGAAGAAGATTAATCAAATTCCTGATGTTTATAGTGTTCGTCGTGTGATTTCATAAGCGAATACGAGAAAGAGGAAAGTGTTATGAGAATTGTTTTACAGCGTGTTGCTCATGCGAGTGTTACAGTTGATGAGAAAGTCATTGGAAAGATTCAACGTGGTTTTCTGTTGTTAGTGGGTGTAACGCATGATGATGCAATAGAAGATATGGAATATCTTGTTCGTAAGATTGTTCAGATGAGAATTTTTGAGGATGAAGAGGGTAAATTGAATCGTAGTATTCAAGATATTGGCGGTGAGATTTTATCGGTTTCGCAGTTTACTTTGTATGCGGAGACGAAGAAGGGGAATCGTCCTTCGTTTTCAAAGGCAGCTCCTGGGGATGTTGCGATTGAGATGTTTGAGCAGTTTAATGGTTTGTTGAGAGAGACGGGGATTCCTGTTGAGACGGGTCAGTTTGGTGCGGATATGAAAGTAGAGTTACTAAATGACGGACCAGTGACAATACTATTGGATTCAAAAAACCGTTAATGGGGCGTAATAGAAAAAGAAAAGTGGAAAGACTTTTATGTGTAGTAGTATGGACGGCAGCAGCCTTGCAAAGCAAGTCTCATGCCTAAAATTCGAGCCTTGGTCTCGAATTTTCCAGTACTAGAAGCCATCTGGGCTTCTAGTACTCGTGCTACTACGATAAGTCTTTCCACTTTTCTTTTTCTATACTTTTTTAGTGTCACTCATGTGAGTTGCGTTTAAGACTTATATTTGTAATAGCTTGTACGCCAGCAGCTTTGCAATGCGAATTTTGAGCTACTACGGTAAGATTTTTTGTTCTCTTTTTCTATACTTTTTTAGTGTCACTCATGTAAGTTGCGTTGAAAACTATATTGCGTAAAAAATTAAAACAGGAAAGTCCCTTATTAATAGGGGAGTCTTTCCTGTTTTTCATTTCTAAACGTTTATTGGCGTTGGTTTTCTAGGTCTGTGCGGACTACTAAGACGTCGCAGCTGGCGTTTCGGATGACGTATTCTGAAACTGAACCGATAAATAACCGTTCGACTGCGTTGAGGCCTGTTGCGCCCATCATAATTAAATCAATTTGATAATCTTTTGGAATATTTTTAGAAATATAAACTTTTGGTGAACCATATTCTAAAACAAAATCGATATCATTAAAATCATGTTCTTGAGCATATTGACGATATTCTTGGAATAGGTTTTCGGTTTGTCTTTGAATTTCTTCATTGAAATTACCTTCAAAACCAGTAGGAGTTTGAAGTACTCGTGTATCGATAATATGCGCAATAATGACTTGAGCACGATTTCTTTTAGCAACCTCAATGGCTTTTTCAAAAGCTAATCTAGCCTCATTAGATCCATCTACTGGAACTAAAATTTTTGAATATTCATGGAACATAACGATCACTCCTTCATCTTTATACCTCTATTATACCACTATGAAAATGTTTTAAAAGGGGTTTCATCTAGATAAATTCCGTTAATAAAAGAAAAAACCACTCAAAGAGTGGTCCAAAGTAAAAACTTTATTGATAGATTTCCGGTGATGCCGTTTGATGTATTTGATAGTTTTGAACCCGCATTCTAAGCAGGTGGGCTTCTATGAGTTACTTCTTAACTTCCAAGTGCAATGGCTTGTTATCCATAACAACAATCTGAATCCCTAAAAAGTCATTAATTGTTCGGTCAACACTTAGTAAATACCGCGCACATCTCAGATTTCTATGTCACTATAGTAGCACTCATCTGATAAAAAATCAATACTAAAATTGATAGCGTTTACTTATAATTAAAGTGGAAATATTTCTTAAGCAGATAATTTGAAAATGATTTCAAATATGATATGATAAAAGAAAATTTAATAATACAAAACATTTGGGGTGCCAATTGGCTGAGATTATACCCATTGAACCTGATCTGGATAGTACCAGCGAAGGGAAATGTGGAATGTTACGATAGTAATGTTTTCTAATGATTTGTTTGATCGATATAAAAAGATATTATTTTTTATAATGTATTCATGTCGAAATTCAATGATTTATTTTGCATTTCTGTTTGGATAATGTTAGTGAATGAGCCTCCTTTTGTTTTGAAAACGAAGGGAGTTTTTTTATGGAAAAATGGAGTTTGAAAGATGTCATCTTAATGGCATTATTAGCGTTTCTTTTTGGGGGCGTATTTATGGGGGCAGGCTTTTTATATGTCGCATTAGAAGTGGCATTAACACCTGGAGGGTATCAACCTTTTGCCAATGAAATTTTATTTGGATTATGGACGATGGCTGCTCCAATGATTGGGGTATTGTTGAAGAAAAAAGGAAGTTCGACTCTTGGAGAAATGTTAGCAGCCTTAGCAGAAATGTTAATGGGTTCTCATTTTGGAGTTGGAGTTTTAGTTTCTGGATTTGTTCAAGGGTTAGGTACTGAAGCAGGATTTTTTGCAACAGGTTATAAGAGATATGATACTTTTTCACTTACATTAAGTGCGATTGGTACAGTTGTCTTTAGCTTTATTTATGAGTATTTCAAATTAGGATATGGCGCTTATTCCTTAGGATTTTTAGTGTCATTAATCGTTGTTCGTTTTATTTCTGTGTTTGTTTTTGGTGTCTTATTTGTAAAAATTGTAATGAACTTATTAGAAAAAGTAAAAGCTACAAGAGGAAATTAATCAATGAATGGAATCACTTTAGAAGGGGTTAGTGTTTGGCAAGGAAAAACTAAAATTCTTCATCAGCTTGATTGCCAACTAGAAATGGGCGAATTCATTTTATTAACAGGAGATACGGGGAGCGGGAAGTCAACGCTATTTCAATTTTTATCTGGAATTAAACGGTTGACTTTTGAAGGTCAGTGTCACTTGTTAGGAAAAGATATTTCTTTGATGACCCCTGTTCAAAGAGCAACTATAGCGGGAACTGTATTTCAAAAAGCTTATCGTCAATTTACGATGAAAAATTTGCGGAGTGAATTAACGTTTACTCTTGAAAATTTAGGGTATGGTTACGAAAAAATTCAAGAGAGAATTCATCAAGTTACGATTGATACAGTAACGCAACATTTATTAGATCGTCCTTTTGTTCAATTATCTGGAGGGGAGCAACAACGTTCTGCGATTGCAGTCTTATTAGCAATGGATGTTCCAATTTTATTATTAGATGAGCCATTTGCTAGTGTGGATGAAAAAAGTAGAGGCTCCTTAATGAAATTATTATTTGAACTTTCTCAAAAAGGCAAATTAGTCATTGTCAGTGATCATGATACGAATGGTTACAGCGAATATGTTAGTCGTGTATTACATATTCAGCAAGGTTGCTTGCAGACAGTTCCGATTAGTTCCTTATCGAATCATTCTGTTATTTCATTAGAACAAGAAGGAGCTTCTACAGAGAAGTTTTTCACTTTTCAAAATGTTATAAAAGAAGGGTTATGGTCGATTCCAGAGTTTTCTTTAGAAAAAGGGATTACGACTTTAACAGGAGATAATGGTGTTGGAAAATCCACTTTACTTAGAGCGATGGTTCAATTGTCAAAAGTGAAAGGCAATTTCTTGTATGAAGGGAAAAAAATAACAAAGAGAAATCGCTCCAAATTGTTAACATTGACCGTTCAAGAAGCGATGCATCAATTTGTCACCTTAATGCCGAAGGATGAATTGAATTTTGGTATGAAAAGATTTGCTCATGCTCACGAGTGGCAAGAACGAATCCTAACAGAAACACCATTAGGTTCAAAACTGGATACAAGTCTGATGTATTTAAGTGGAGGAGAGCAAAAATTGATTCAGCTCATCTGTATGCTAAGTTTGGATATTCCTTTATTATTATTGGATGAACCTTTTACAGGATTAGATAAAAGAAGTTGTCAGTTAATAGGAGAATGGATGAAGTGGAATCAACAAACACATCATCAACAATTATTAGTTGTTTCTCATCGATTAGGCCCTTTAGAAGGTGTAAGTCAACATCATATTCAAATTACTGAACAGACATTGAAAAAAGGGGGCATTCCATATGGAAAAACAGTCTAAAAGTTTAGCTTTTTCTCTTTTTCTAATATTAGTAACGATTGAATTATCGTTTGTTCCTTCAAATGTCTTGAATGTTTTTGTATTAGTGGTTGGATTTTTGTATCTTCTTTGGAAGAAGCAGTGGGGAGTCATTGGTGCTACAATCATTGTTCCATTATTTCCAGCGATTGGTAGTTATTGGTCCATTCGTGTTCAAGGAATTCATTTAGAGCTCGCTTCAGTGATGTTTACAAGAACATTTGCATTTGCTTTATTAGGATTTTTATTAGCATTTAGTGTGGATTTGGAAGAACTATTATTAGTTCTGGAACAAAAAGGACTACCTCCTCATTTTGTATATGGTTTGTTAGTGATTATTCATGCATTTCCATATATTCGAAGAGAAGTAGTGCAAATGAAGGAAGCCAGTCAACTAAGAGGTCGTCCCTTACATTTTTGGTCAAGCTTATATTATATCAAGGTGATTTTTACAGCTTATCACTTACAAGAGCAATATGAACAAGCGATGATAAGCCATGGATTTGATGAAAAAGGAAAACGAACACCATCGATTATTTGGAAAAATGATGGTAAAGCTTTGGGATGGATGATTTTATTATTTGTAGTAGGAAATAGTATTGGATGGTTATGGAGGTAAAAAATGACATTTACAGAAAAATCAATGGAAGTTTCTAAACATTATTGGCAAGGAAGTTTTGAACATCCATTTGTAACGGGATTACAAGATGGGACATTGGGGGAATCGATATTTCGTTATTATTTATTACAAGATCGTTATTATTTAGAACATTTTAGTAAACTCTATCAAATTATTTCTGATGCATCAGATGATGCAGAAGTGAAAGAATTAATGCGTAGAAATTCTCAACATTTAGCACAAGGGGAACAATTAATTCGAGAAGAATTTTTTCAAGAATTAGGTATCGATGAAGAAGAAATCAAAAATACACCGATTGCTCCAACTGCTTATAATTATGTATCCCATTTATATCGACAACTAGCAGAAAAAAATGTAGTTGTAGCCTGTGCAGGAATGTTACCTTGTCCGTGGTTATATCAAGCGATTGGAGAACAATTAATCAAACAAGGTTCCCCTCATGAAATGTATCAACGATGGATTATGACCTATGCGGGAGAAGATAGTAAAGAAGCCGTTCAATATGAATGTGGCGTTATCGAACGATTGTATGAAGAATCATCGGAACAAACAAAAGAAGAAATGATAGAAGCATTTTATCGTAGTTGCCAATTTGAATATCTATTTTGGGAAATGGCTTATACACATGAAACATGGAAATTAGAAGGTTAGGAAGGTTAGAGAAATGAGTAGAAATAAAAAAATTATGTTTTTAGCAATGATGGTAGCGTTAGATGTGGTATTATCCCCATTAATGCGAATTGAAGGAATGGCACCAATGTCTAGTACAATTAATGTCATTGCAGCAATGCTGATGGGACCAGTATATGGAGTAGCAATGGCATTTTTAACAGCGATTCTTCGTATGACTTTATTAGCAATTCCACCTTTAGCATTAACTGGTGCAGTATTTGGAGCTTTATTAGCAGGGATTGGAGCAAGAATGACTAAGAACATCTATGGAGCGATGATTGGTGAATTTATTGGAACAGGATTAATTGGTTCTCTATTATCTTATCCTGTAATGGTTTGGTTTACGGGAACAACAACAGGTTTATTCTGGTTTGTTTATACACCACGTTTTTGTGGAGGAGCAATTATTGGTTCAACAATTGCTTGGTTAGTTTGGGTAAAATTAAAAAATGTATCAACGATCCAACGTATTCAAAAATTATTTGCTCCAACTAAGGAATGTCCATTATGCAAAAAGTTTTAGGAACTATTTTCCCATTACAACGTCCTCTGATTCATTGCATTACAAATGGGATTACAAAGGAATTAGTGGCGAACGCATTATTATATGTTGGGGCAAAACCAATTATGGCTGAAGATGAACGAGAAATTGAATCAGTTATTCAAGTATCATCTGCCGTATTACTAAATATCGGACATTTAACAGAGCAAAAAGAAGCTTGCATCATCAAAGCAGCAAAACTGGCAAATAATGATCAAAAACCTCTTGTTGTAGATGCTGTTGGAATAGTGGGACTATCCAATCGTCTAGCTTTAGTACAAAGTTTATTAGACATTGGCGTTACCGTTGTGAAGGGGAACATTTCAGAAATGAGACGACTAGTTGGTCTAAATAGTAGTGCCAAAGGAGTCGATAGTGCAAAGGAAGACCAAAGTTTAATTGAATTAAAAGAATTAGCTTATGCATTAAGAAAGTTGGCTAAAATTTATCCTCAAACACTTTTTCTAGCAACGGGAGAACAAGATTTAGTCGTTACGACTTCTAAATGTTTATGCCTAAAAAATGGAGTAGATTCCTTAGAATTATTTACCGGTACAGGAGATGTAGTGGGGGCTTTAATTACAGGTGTTTTAGGAAGTGGCATTGAACCATTGGAAGCTTCAATTGGAGCGATTACTTATTTTAATATATGTGGAGAAAAAGCAAGTAGTGCACTTCAGCAAGGAATGGAAAGTTTTCGTATAGAAACTTGTAATGAACTATCAAAATTGCACAAAGAAAATTGGCAAGAAATGCTAAAAATGGAGGACTGGACAAATGAAGAAATTAGATAAAACATTAGCCCTTTATTTAGTAACGGCACGTTATGATTGGAAAGAAGAAGACTTTTTGAAAAAAGTGGAAGAAGCTTGTAGGTCTGGTGTGACTCTTGTTCAATTAAGAGAAAAAGAATGTAGTACAAGAGAATATTATGAATTAGCAAAAAAGGTTAAGACAATCACTGATACGTATCAAATTCCTCTTATCATTGATGATCGAGTGGATATTTGTTTAGCAGTTGATGCTAGTGGAGTTCATATTGGTGCAGATGAATTACCTGTTGAAGTAGTTCGCAATATGATTGGAAACGATAAAATATTAGGAGTTACGGCAAAAACAGTTGAACGAGCTTTGGAAGCAGAACAACATGGAGCAGACTATTTAGGAGTAGGCGCTATTTATCCAACGACGACAAAAGTCATTACTCAACCAACATCTATTGAAACTCTTAAGGTAATTGCGACAACAGTATCGATACCTATTGTAGCTATTGGTGGAATTAAAGAAGACAATATGGAGCCACTAGAAGGAACAGGTATCGCAGGTGTTGCTATTGTAAGTGAGATTATGAAAGCTAAAGATATTAAACAAAAATGTCACTGTTTAAGAAAAAAAGTAACGGAAATTTTAGGAGGGGAAGCAAATGAGTAATGAAACTATACAAGTAGTGACTATTGCTGGATCTGATTCAGGAGGCGGAGCAGGAGCTCAAGCGGATTTAAAAACATTCCAAGCTCGACAAGTTTTTGGAATGAGTATTTTTGTAGCTTTAACAGCACAAAATACTTTAGGAGTACAAGCAGTTAATGAAGTACCTAGTGCATTTATTGATGCTCAATTTCAATCATTGGCAAGTGATTTTCATATTCGTGCAGCAAAAACAGGAATGTTAGCAGATAGTCGAGTTGTTCGCACTGTCGTAGAAAATTATAAAAAAGTAAATTTTGGTCCATTAATTGTGGATCCTGTTATGATTGCTAAAGGCGGACATCCATTATTACAACCAGAAGCAATTGAAACGATTAAAAAGGAATTATTACCAATTGCTACAGTGTGTACACCAAATTTACCAGAAGCGGAAGAATTAATTGGCAAAAAAATCGTAACAGAAAAAGATATGATGCAAGCTGCGGATGTATTACAAAATTTTGGAGTGAAAAATGTCATTATTAAAGGCGGACATGGAACGCTGGATATTGTAAAAGACTTTGTCTTATTAGAAGACGGAACAGCATTTTGGACTGAAGCTAAACGAATTCAAACAGCTTCTACCCATGGAACAGGTGATACATTCTCCGCTTGTATTACAGCTGAATTAGCAAAAGGACAGGCTTTGAAAGAAAGCATTATTACCGCTCGTAAATTTATTCAAGGAGCCATTGCTCAACCGATTTATGTAGGAAATGGACACGGCCCAACAAACCACTGGGCTAAGTTGGACGAGAGCGTTCGAGTGATTGAAGCGTAAGAAAAATAGGAATATGACTTTTCGGTGTAGGAGAGGATAACATTGTGTGTTGTTATAAATCTTACTATTGGAGAGTTGTATTCCTTTTTTGATGTAACTTTGAGTGGATGGAATTTCTCCTAAATCATATTGAAAGCCAGGTATACTAATAGTACAATGAAAGCGTATAAAAAAGATTTGTAATGGGGATGAGTATTATGGCAAATAATAAAAAATGGTTTTACGGATTTATTTTACTCTACTTAGGGAATTCGCTTTTGTTAAGGTCAACAGAGTTTTCTATAATAGTGTCAATTATAATGATACTATTAGGTCATTTATTCATTATACTGATTGGAAAAGAACAGTTTGGTCTGAAAAAAATGATTAAAAGTAACATTGTGATTGCGTTAATTTTTACAATATATTATTTTGTTTTCAATCAAATGCAATTAGGTCTGCTCCATAATATTCTCATTGCAATAATAACGTATATTTCATTTTGGTGTTTAAGTCAGGCAAAACAATAAGAAGATATCTAAAATAACAGGAGATAGATTTTTCTATGGAACATTGTTCAAGTGATTGAAGTTCAAGAAAACATAGAACTATCACAGAGAAAGATGTAGACCTGTAAAAAATAGCTGGAAATGGTATAATATTATAAAAATAGAGTAAAGCAAATTATTATTTGTAGAGCTGAAAAATGTAATGGTAACACACTCAGCTTAACTCGAAATAGTATAAATTACGAGGAAATTAGAAGATGAACAATTATATCAAATTTAATGAAAATAGATGGAATAATGTAAACAATGACTATACTGAGCCATTGACACATGAAGAAATAGAAGAAGTTAAAAAGAATCCAATTTCTGTTGCATTAACAATTGGGAAAAAAGTTCCGGAAGAATGGTTTGAAAAAGCTAATGGGAAAAAGATATTAGGATTAGCTTGTGGTGGTGGACAGCAGAGCGCAGTTTTTGCTTTAAAAGGCTATGATGTAACCATAATGGACTTTTCTAAATCACAATTAGAAAGAGATGAAATGGTTGCTAAAAGAGAAGGATTAAAAATCAACACAGTTCAAGGCGATATGACAAAACCATTTCCATTTGAAGATGAAACTTTTGATATTATTTTTAATC
>NZ_CAUUHX010000045.1:0-15818 GCF_963545075.1 uncultured Granulicatella sp. | reverse complement strand
CCCACAAGTTGTATTGACACTGGTTCGTGTCACAAATGTTTGTGTTTCTTAGACATAATTTTCAAAAAAAGAAACAATTTTCTTGATTTTTATAAAATTAGTGGTAGAATAACTATTGAATTAAATATTTTGAAAATGATGAAAAAGACAAGAAACTGTTATCTGGTTATCTAATAGAGAGAAGTGGGTTGGTGGAACACTTCATCCGAGATAGTTTTACCACTTTTGAATCCTTGTTTGAAGTTTAGTAAGGCAAGGCGTAGCGGAGCGTTAGTCCGTTTAAGAGATTCGTTTAAAACGAATGAATTTGGGTGGAACCACGTAGAAATAACGTCCCATAGTTTGTATGAGTATGCAAACTATGGTTTTTTTGTTTTTTAAAGCATTTTTGAAAGGAAAGAAGGAGAACAATGTCAATGATTAAAGTTACATTTCCAGATGGAGCTGTAAAAGAATTTGAACAAGGAATTTCAGTGAAAGATATCGCTGAAAGTATTAGTAAGAGCTTAGCGAAAAAAGCACTTGCAGGTAAAGTAAATGGAGAATTAGTCGATTTAGATCGTGCATTAACAGAAGATGCAAGTATTGAAATCGTAACACCAGACCATGAAGATGCATTAGGAATTTTACGTCACTCAACAGCACACTTATTAGCACATGCATTAACTCGTTTATACCCAGGAATTCATTTTGGAGTAGGGCCAGCAATTGAAACAGGATTTTACTATGATACAGATATGCCAAACCAATTAACAGAAGACGCTCTTCCAGAAGTGGAAGCTGAAATGATGAAAATTGTTAAAGAAAACTATCCAATCGTACGTCGTGAAGTAAGTCGTGCAGAAGCGTTAGAAATCTTTGCAAATGATCCATATAAAGTAGAATTAATTAATGGTTTACCTGAAGATGAAACAATTTCTATTTATCAACAAGAAGATTTTGTAGACTTATGTCGTGGAATTCACGTACCTTCAACAGGACGTATTCAAGTCTTCAAATTATTATCGCTTGCAGGAGCATACTGGAGAGGAAACTCTGATAATAAGATGATGCAACGTGTATACGGAACAGCATTCTTTGATAAAGCAGACTTAAAAGAATTCTTGAAAATGCGTGAAGAAGCAAAAGAACGTGATCATCGTAAATTAGGAAAAGAATTAGACTTATTTATGATTAGCCAAGAAGTTGGTTCAGGATTACCATTCTGGTTACCAAAAGGTGCTACAATTCGTCGTACAATTGACCGTTATATTGTCGATAAAGAAATTTCTCTTGGATATCAACATGTTTATACTCCAGTAATGGCTGATGTAGGTTTATACAAAACTTCAGGTCACTGGGCACACTATCAAGAAGATATGTTCCCACCAATGGATATGGGAGATGGTGAATTATTAGTATTACGTCCAATGAACTGTCCTCACCACATGATGGTATATAAAAACCATATTCACAGCTATCGTGAGTTACCAATCCGTATTGCTGAATTAGGTATGATGCACCGTTATGAAAAATCAGGAGCATTATCTGGTTTACAACGTGTACGTGAAATGACATTAAATGATGGACATACATTTGTTCGTCCAGATCAAATTAAAGACGAATTCAAACGTATCCTTGATTTAATTCGTGAAGTATATAAAGATTTCAATGTAAAAGATTATCGTTTCCGTTTAAGCTATCGTGATCCAGAAGATAAACACAAATACTTCGATGATGATGAAATGTGGAACAAAGCAGAAGCAATGTTAAAAGAAGCAATGGATGAAATGGGCTTAGAATATTTTGAAGCGATTGGTGAAGCTGCTTTCTATGGTCCAAAATTAGATATTCAATTCAAAACAGCAATGGGCTTAGAAGAAACAATGTCTACAATTCAATTAGACTTCTTATTACCAGAACGTTTCGACTTAACTTATGTGGGTGAAGATGGTGATAACACTCACCGTCCAGTAGTTATCCACCGTGGGGTAGTATCAACTGCAGAACGTTTTGTAGCTTACTTAATCGAAGAATATAAAGGAGCATTCCCAACTTGGTTAGCTCCAGTTCAAGCAACTATTATTCCAGTAAGTGTAGAACATCATTATGATGCAGCTCGTGCATTAAAAGAAAAAATGATGAGCTTAGGATTACGTGTTGAATTAGATGACCGTAATGAAAAAATGGGTTACAAGATTCGTGCTTCTCAAACACAAAAAATCCCTTATCAATTAGTAATTGGGGATAAAGAAGTAGAAGAAGGAACAGTAACAGTTCGTCGCTATGGTTCAAAAGAAACTGTTACAATGACAGTTGAAGCATACTTAGAACGTGTTCAACGTGAAATTGCGAACTTCTCTCGTCCATTAGAAGATTAATTTAATGGTTGTTCAGCAAATCCTGTTGGTGAGAAATCACCGATAGGATTTTTTACATGCAAAAAAGACAACTTCTAAATGAGAAATTGTCTTTAGGGTGATTAATAATATTTTTGAAGTTGTTCTTGGTTTTCTTTGAAAAATTCTTCTAACCAGTCAATGCCGTATGCGTAGCTAAATCCTTCTAATAGAATTGAAAAATCAATGATAGAAAAGCCCATTTTTTTCAAGGTATCAAAGGTATCGAAAGGGGAACGGAAGTTTTTAAATTTAATAATCATCCCAATATCTTTTAAGTCTTGCTCTCGAGCGCTCATCATTTTCATTCCTAATACATATTCAATTGGAGCAATTAGTACGGTTAAGTGAGAAAAGGAGTACAAGGTATTACATAAATCTAATGGAGGTTGTTGATTCATATTTGCTACATTATTGTTGAGCCATAGTTCTTCCTGAGTATTTAGGTTAAACTTTTGACCAACACGAGCAATTATCTCGTTGACATGATGATTTTCTTCATAAAAAGCATCTACATCTTGAGTAGCTCGCAAGCCATGATATTCTAACACATAACCACCAACACAAATAATCGTTAAAGAAAGATTTTTTTGAGATAATTCTTGGTTTAAGGCTTCAAAGACAGGGTTCATTTTATCCATGTTTGTATTTCTCCATTAATTTTTGAATATTCGTTAATTTAGCGGGTTTATTTAATGAAATAACATATTCATGAGTAGGGCTATGTTTTTGTATAGCATATTTTAAACTCACTTTTTGAAAATGAGTAAGTTCTTCGGAGTTTAATAATTTCTCGACATCTTCGTCTGTTAAATAAGAATGGTCTTCAAAAATAACTTTGCGTAAATATCGAAACCAGTGACTCGCATTAAAACGTGACTGTTTGGATGCGTTTATCATATAATCATACCATTCCATAATTTTCCTCCTATAAGAAATTGACTCAATCTTTGTAGTTTATTATAGCTGAAGCACTTATGAGTGTAAAGTTAGGGAAGGTTTATGTGAATTATTTTTAATTGCTTTAATGGGAATAATATGCTAACATTTATTCGAAATGTTAGCTTTTAGTTTCTAGAGAGGAGTTTATATGGTAGAAAAAGTAAATAATATAATGCAAGCTTTTAGTCAGAATGGATTCTTAACATATAAACAAATTGTAGCAAAAGAATTATCTTACAAAACTGTATTAAAAATGGTTAAAGAAGGAATAATAGAGATAGAAGAAAAGGGTTTGTATCGATTACCTGATATCTATTTAGATGAATTTTTTATCCTCCAATATCGATTCCCTAAAGGAGTATTTTCTTTAGAATCAGCACTTTTTTTACATGGTTTATCTTTAACGATTCCTTTTGAAATAGCGATGAGTTTTCCCTATGGGACAAATACTAAAAATATTAAAGAAGCTGGAGTACGACCCATCATATTACGATCAAACTTTGATGAAGGAATTACGGCAATAGAACGTATTTCTGGGCAATCTATTAAAGTTTATGAACGAGAACGTGTTTTGGTAGAGTGTTTAAGATCAGTTCATCAAGTGGATGTACAAATTATTGCTCCAGCATTTAAAAAATATTTTCAAAGTAATCAAGTTAATGTATCTAAGTTATTTTATTACGCTCAGTTATTTAAAGTTTTGGATAAATTACAAGCATACACGGAGGTGTTATATTAATGTTTTCTAATGCGATGAGTTTTAAAGCTAAAATAAAAAATATAGCAAAGGAAAAGGGAATTCCGCCTCAACAAGTACAACAACATTATTTGATTGAAGAAATATTAACTCTAATTTCTAAAAGTTCGTATAGAAATTCGTTTATTGTAAAAGGTGGGTATCTTATCGGTCAAATGATAGGTTTAGATAAGCGTACAACTATGGATTTGGATGTGACTCTAAAAGGAACTTCATTAAATAAAGATAATTTATTAAAAATTTTTGAGGAGATTGTTTCAAATGCTGCAGATGTATTTTCATTTACGGTAGATAAGTTAGAACCTATTCGTCAAGATGATATATATGGTGGATTTTCCATAAAATTAAATGCAACTTTTGATACATTAAATGAGGTTATATTTATTGATGTTACAACTGGCGACAAAATTACACCAAGAGAAATTTCTTATTCAATGCCTTCACTATTTACGAATCATACTATTGATATATGGACTTATAATTTAGAAACTGTACTTGCAGAAAAATTAGAAACCATTATTAGTAGAGGCGTTGCTTCAACACGCCCCCGTGATCGATATGATTTATATACTTTATACAAACTCAGAGAAAGTCAAATTGATTTTACAATTTTAAAAAGAGCTGTAGAGAATACAAGTGAAAAACGGAATAGTAAAACATTGATACGAAATTGGAAAGGGCAGGTAATAGGAATTGAAACTTCTACTTATCAGAAAAATCTCTGGAGTCGCTACCAACGTCAATTTAAATATGCGAAAGATATATCCTTCGAGGAGTCTGTGCAAATTATAAATGAAATTATGAAACAAATTATGTAGTAATTTAGTTATTAATTGGCTTAGAGAAAGAAAATGAATGATTACAAACAAATGAAAATTATTTCATTGACATATTTATTTAATCCCCCTTACAATATTTCTGTTTGTAGTTATTCGAAAGGAGTTTGTTCATGACAACGATTGAAAACCCAATGGGAACACAGCCCGTTAAAAAATTATTGATGCAATTAGCGATTCCAGCAATGATTGCTAATGTTGTCAATGCCTTATATAACATCGTGGACCAAATTTTTATTGGACAAGGAGTTGGGTATTTAGGAAACGCTGCGACAAATATTGCATTTCCAATTACAACGATTTGTTTAGCTTTAGGATTAATGACAGGAGTAGGAGCTGCGTCGAATTTTAATTTAGAATTAGGTCGCAAAGAAGTCGAGAAAGCAAGAAGAATTGCAGGAACAGCGGTTGTTCAATTAATTGTAATGGGAATTGCAGTATCCCTTCTTGTTCAAATCTTCTTAGCACCGTTAATGCAACTATTTGGAGCGACGGATCAAATTTTTGATTATGCAATGGAGTATTCTCGTATAACGGCTTATGGAATTCCTTTCTTCTTATTTTCAACAGGATTTAATCCTCTTGTCCGTTCAGATGGAAGGGCTACTTTTTCAATGATGGCGATTATTGTTGGTGCAGTCATGAATATGATTTTAAATCCTATTTTTATTTTTGTATTTCATATGGGAATTGCAGGTTCTGCTTGGGCAACCGTGTTAAGTCAGATATTGTCCGCATTACTATTATTTGCGTATATTCCAAAGTTTCGTTCCGTGAAATTTCAACGGGAAGACTTTATTCCGCATTTTAAACAGGTTCAAGCAATTGCCTTTTTAGGATTAACTTCTTTTATTTTTCAAATTTCTGCTTTAATTGTACAAATTGTTTCCAATAATTTATTAAAAACTTATGGAGCGATGTCTATTTATGGAAGTGAGATTCCAATTGCAGTTGGAGGTATTGTAGCAAAAGTATTTGTTATTTTTATTGCTTTAATTATAGGAATGACTCAAGGAGTTCAACCAATTGTTGGGTATAATTATGGAGCGAAGCATTATTTACGAGTTCGTCAAACCATCTTTTTAGCATTAAAAATTGGATTTGTACTCTCATTTGTTACTTGGGCAGTGTTTGAAATTTTCCCCTTACAAATTATTCAATTATTTGGGAATGGAAATGACTTGTATTTTGAATTTGGTGTTCGTTATTTACAATATTTTATGTTATTTACATTAATAAATGGAGTAACGATTCTAATTACAACATTTTTCCCAGCTATTGGAAAAGCAAAAACGGGGGCATTTTTATCATTAGCGAGACAATTATTGATTTTATTACCGATGATGCTTTTAATGACTTATCTTTTTGGAGTAGAGGGAATGATGTTTGCTACTCCAATATCAGATGTCATTTCTTTAGTTCTTTGTCTAATTTTCTTTAAACGAGAATTACATGATATTCATACGAAAGAAGAATTGCTTGTAGCAAAATAATGGATAGAAAGAGTGAAGTAGTAGAATACTTTGCTCTTTTTTCTTTCTAAGATGGAAATGTTTCGTAAATTGGTTTAAGATAGAGGAAAGGAGTGATGACATGGAATGGCAAACTTTATTGGCGACTACTCGTCTTTCAGATAAAGAATCAAACCATCGTAACGAGTTTGATGATGATTATAAGAGAATTGTAACAAGTCCTGCTTTTAGGCGATTACAAGATAAGACGCAAGTATTTCCATTGGAAAGATTAGACTTTATTCATACAAGGTTAACACATTCTTTAGAAGTGGCGATGATTGCAAGAACATTAGTGAGTGAAATTGTACGATTATTGCAAGAAAATCCAGAAACCGAAACAGATGCTAGTAAACAAGAAATGATTGAGCATCAAAGTGATATTGCTCGAATTGTAGAATGCGCTAGTTTATTACATGATATTGGAAATCCTCCTTATGGACATTTTGGGGAAGATATTATTCGACAATGGTTTAAGAAAAATTTACCACGAATTTTAGCAGAACATTCAGATGTAGCCGAAGAATTTTTAGCGAGTCCTTACGTGCATGATTTTTATCATTTTGAAGGGAATGCTCAATCCCTAAGAATCGTAACGAAGTTACATGATTTTAAGGGGAACTTTGATGGATTAGATTTAACTCCTGCGACAATTAATACGATTTTAAAATATACAAGAGCTTCTAATCAGCCAAAATCTGAGAAAATTACTTCTAAAAAAGTAGGATTTTTCAGAGCTGAAGAGGATATTTTCCGTCAAATCACTTCTATTACTGGTACTGGCGAAAATCGTCATCCGTTGACGTTTATTTTAGAAGCTGCAGATGATATTGCTTATTTAATTGCAGATATGGAAGATGCCATTGGAAAAGGTGTTTTAAGATTTGCTGTTGCAAAAGAGTATTTACTTACGGTATTAAAAGAAGATAAAACTTCTCCACATTCTAAAAAAGTTGTGAAAATATTAGAAACGATTGATGAAGAAATTTTTAGTATTAATCAATTTTTCGTAGATTTAAGAACGATGTTAATTGATGCAGCAACAGAATCGTTTGTGATGCATTATGAGAAGATTATGAATGGGGAGTATCAGCAAGATTTATTAACGGACTCTAACGCACATGAGTTATACACGCATTTAAGAAAAGTTTCTGAAGATAAAATATATGATCATAAGAGTATTTTACGTTTGGAAATTTCAGGTTATTCTACTTTAACGTATTTATTAGATAGTTTTGTCCCACCATTAGTAGCCTATGATACAAAACGTCGATTAGATTATGTTGATTTGAAGAAAATTGGAATCATTTCAGAAAGTCAAAAACGTTCGTATCATTATTTTGCAGAAGGTAAATCTAAAGTGGAAAAATTATATTTACGCTTATTATTGGCAACTGATTTTATCTCAGGAATGACGGATAGTTATGCACATCAACTTTACCGAGATATGGTAGGAATTTAGAAGTTATTTGAAAGGAATTTATACATGAATCAAACATTAGAATATTTACAAGAATTATTAGCAGTCCCTTCTCCAACGGGATATACAGTAGGAGTACAAGAGTATTTAATGAAAACTCTTGAAAAGTTATGTTACCCTTACAAAAGAACACCAAAAGGGAATATTATCGTAACGGTAGAGGGAAAGACAACACCAATAGTCGTGTTGTAACTGCTCACGTTGATACATTAGGAGCGATTGTTCGTGCCATTAAACCAAGTGGTCGTTTGAAGTTAGATAAAATTGGTGGTTATCCATGGAATATGATTGAAGGAGAAAACTGTACCGTTCATATTGCTTCAACAGGTGAATCTGTAACGGGAACGATTTTAATTCATCAAACAAGTTGTCATGTTTATAAAGATGCTGGTACAGCAGAACGTACGCAAGATAATATGGAAGTTCGGTTGGATTTAGAAGTCAATTCTGAGCAAGAGACAAGAAGTTACGGGATTGAAGTGGGGGACTTTGTTTCCTTTGATCCTCGTACGACGATTACTCCAACTGGATTTGTAAAAAGTCGTTTCTTAGATGATAAAGTTAGTGCAGCAATTTTATTAAATTTATTAAAGACGTATCGTGATTGGCATGTTCAGTTACCAGTAACGACTCATTTTATGTTTAGTTGTATTGAAGAAACCGGAACAGGGGCGAATAGTAGTATTCCTGAAAATGCTGTGGAATTTTTAGCAGTCGATATGGGTGCAATGGGGGATGACCAACAAACAGATGAATATACGGTTTCTATTTGTGTAAAAGATGGTTCTGGTCCTTATAATTATACGCTACGTCAACATTTAGTAGACTTAGCAAAAGAAAAAGAAATTGACTATCGATTAGATATTTATCCATTTTATGGAAGTGATGCTTCAGCTGCGATGCGTGCAGGAGCAGATGTCAAACATGCTTTACTAGGAGCAGGAATTGAATCAAGTCATTCTTATGAAAGAACGCATATAAAATCAATTCAAGCAACCGAAGCATTAGTAGATGCATATTTAAAAAGCGAATTAGCATAATAAAAACGACTCTTATCGTTAGATAGGAGTCGTTTATTTTAGTGTTGATTAATGAGTTTCATATCCCATTAAAATCCCGCCTTGTTCAGCGTAGTAGCTACATAATCCACTTGTAGGATAAGCTTGAACATCGGCATCAGGGAATTCAGCATGAATCGCTGTTGTAATCATGGCGCAAATTTCTGGATTGTCGCAATGACTAATTGCCACACGTCCACCTTGGTAATTGTTTTTCTTCATTTCATCCCAAATCGCAGATACGGCACGTTTTTGTCCACGTGATTTATGGAGTAATTCTAGAGTTCCTTCTGTACTAGCTTGTCCGACCATGCGAATATTTAATAATCCAACGACACGTCCAACTAATTTACTTAGACGACCATTTTTTACTAAATTATCCACACTTGCTAGAGCAAATAATAGTTTTGTTTTTGAATGATAGTTACGAGCTTTTTCCACAACTACTTCAAAAGAAGGATCTTCTTTAATGAAGTTTGCAATTGCTTGAGTAATTAATACCATTTCTCCACTAGCAGATAAGCTATCGATAATTTCAATTTTTGCTTCAGGATGTTCTTCTAAATACATTTTTTTAGCTAATTGTGCGCTATTATGACTTCCAGACAAAGCTCCAGTAATCGTTACGACAATAATGTTATCGGCACCTTCAAATGCTTGTAAATAGCTCTCAGGGCTAGGACATGATGAAGAAGTTTTTCCATCATAGGCATACATTTTTACCATCATTTGATCAATTTCTAATACTTCATTATCAATAAATTCTTCTTCACCCACATGAATGGTTAAAGGAACGTTCACATAAGTACAATGCTCAGGTAGAGATTCTAAATGTTTAATATCACAACCAGAATCTGTAATAATTTTCCAAGTCATTTGTTTCCTCCTAGGAATTATATTTTCATTTAATGAGTTCAATATACTGATAAATAGTTGAAATGTCAATTTATATCTGAAACGCTATCACTGTTGAAAACAAGTATAAAAATCGGTAAAATAAAAAGGAAAAAGAATAAGGAGGATTTCCCAATGAAAAGAGCAGTAATCATATTAACAACAGGATTTGAAGAAATTGAAGCAATCGCTCCAATGGATATTTTACGTCGCGCTGGAGTAGAAGTAGAGATAGTCGGAGTATCTGCTACTAAGGCAACAGGTTCTCATGATATAACAATCTCTACAGATAAAGAATTAGTATCAGTCATGAATAATTTATATGATATTGTCATTTTACCTGGTGGTATGCCAGGAGCAAAATTGTTGAAGAATCAACAAGAAGTGCAAGATTTTATCAAACATCATTATGATGCTGGCAAACTGGTCGCAGCTAACTGTGCTGCACCGATTGCGATTGAAAATTCAGGTGCATTAAAAGGTCGTACTTATACTTGTTATCCTGGATTTGAAAAACAAATTGTTGATGGTACTTATACAGGTGATTTTGTACATCAAGATGGAAGAGTCATCACTGGTTCAGGTCCAGCAGCAGCATTTGAATTTTCTTATACAATTGTTGAAGCATTAGGAATCGATGCAGCACCACTTAGAGAAGCAATGGGATATAATCGTTTGGTACAACAAGGTGTTCAAAAAGCTTAATAAAATTTCAACGTAATAGTTATTAAATTGAAGTGGACAAAGGAATCTAAATTTACCTTAAGATTCTTGTCCATTTTTCTTTTGAAATTGTAATTTGCTTGTTTAATCAGTTGTTAGTATAATGAAATAGATTATGATAATTATAAGTGTAAGATTAGGTTAACTCTAGTATTAATATTACAAATATGTTACAATGTTACAGAACGATGTTATCATAGAAGAATTTATCCGAATATTTAAGATTAGAGAAGGGGTTCTATGCACGAAAAAGAACTGAAACAATTAAAAGAGAAGCTAAGAGAAGACGGCGTCAGAATGACGACTCAAAGAATAGCGATTTTAGATTATTTAGCTGAGGCGCATCATCCTACAGCTGAAGATATTTATACAGCCATTGTCGCGAAAGATCCAAATATTAGTATGGCAACCGTTTATAATAATTTGAATAAATTAACAGATGAAGGATATTTACTAGAATTAACGTATGGGGATGATGCTAGTCGATATGATTTTAATATAGGGAAGCATTATCATGTTGTTTGTCAAGAATGTGGTATTGTGGAGGACTTATTTTATCCCTTATTAGAAGACGTAGAATCAGTTGCAGAAGAATTGACGGGCTATAAAGTTCTAGGGCATCGTATGGAAGTTTTTGGGATTTGTCCAAAATGCCAACAAAATCATAAAATGTAAAGATTAGGAAGAGGAAATATGAAGAGAGACTTGAAAGGTATAAAACGATTAGAACTACCTCAGTTAGTTGCAATTGCAATATTGATTTTATTTTTAGTATTAGTAGAGTGGTTCGTAGTCAGCAGTTTAGCAAAAAATCATTTAATTAGAAGAAATGAATCTGTTATGAGAAAAGCTGAAGCAACAGATGCACAGCAGTATAATGATGGTGTAGAAGTTCAATCTCAAACAATTGGGAATACAGTATTTACGGTGTCATATCCTACTGTTGACCAAACAATCGTAGAACCTATTCAAAAGGAATTAGATGAGTTATTAGAAAAAGCAAAAGAACAATATAAAAATGAATCGAAACGTACTTGGGTATATTTAAAAGTATATCAATCTTCTGTTTTAACAGGCGTGAAAGATGTCTATTATTACCAATCTGTTTACCAAGAAACTAAAAAAGGATTGGAACAGATAGCTTATGATGAATTAGGTCATCAATTAGAAGGAAAAGAAAAATCTGGGACAGCTGTTATTGGTGAATTATTTGTAAATGACTTAGAAGTTACGAATCATTTTGTTAAAAAAGCTATGAACGTAGCTAAGGAACAATCTTTATCTGAAGAACAGACTAACCAATTACTACAAGAATTTGCATATGAAAATTGGAAAAACTTAGATGCATCTATTATTCAAAATGGATTTAGATTCAACTTGAAAGAACCTATTCAAACTAGTAACGGAGAAAAATTGACTCAAATTTCATTTGCGTTCCAAGAACTATTTCCAATTTTAAAAAGTGATCGTATTCCTGAATCAGAACAAGAAGCATATGAAAATTGGAAAAATCAATTAGAGGAACGTTTAAATGAAAAACGTGTGGCAATTAGTTTTGATGATGGTCCAAGTAGTGAGTTGACTCCGAAAGTTTTAGATATTTTAAAACGATATGGAGTTCATGCAACATTCTATATTATGGGAAAACATGTTCCAGGAAATGAAGAGATTATTAAGCAAATTATTGAAGAAGGACATGAGGTAGGAAATCATTCTTACAGCCATCCATTATTAACAACATTAACTCCTGAAGGTGTTCATCAACAAGTAGCAGATACTCAAAAATTAATTGGAGATGCTACTGGCGGAATTCGTCCAACAACTTTAAGACCTCCATATGGTGGATTTAACCGTATGGTTGCAGAACAAGCAGGAATTGCTATTTTAAATTGGTCTGTAGATACTTTAGATTGGAAGAGTCGTAATGTAAATAGTATTCTTCAAGAAGTAAGAGAAGGAACTTATAATGGTTCGATTATTTTGATGCATGACATTCATCCAGAAACAGTTGAAGCTTTACCAAGATTATTAGATTTCTTACAACAGGAAGGATATGCGATTGGTTCAATTGATGAATTAATGGGTGGACAAGCAATGTTACCAAATCATGTATACTTCGATAGAAAATCACATAAAGAAGTTCAATAATAAACTTATCAAATTACTTGATTTTTTGATAGAGTTACGTTAATCTATTAGTGTGTTTTAACACAGACCTTGTACCGAGTTTTACGATTCACCAACGTTTTACTCAGTAGAAGGAATAATATAAGAAAGAGGTGTTTAGAAATGGCTATTTCTAAAGAACAAAAAAACGCAATCATCAAAGAGTACGCGATTAAAGAAGGAGATACTGGTTCACCAGAAGTACAAATTGCTGTACTTACTTACGAAATCAATCACTTAAACGAACATATTCGTGTACACAAAAAAGACTACCACTCAAACCGTGGTTTATTGAAAAAAGTTGGTCACCGTCGTAACTTATTAGCTTACTTACGTAACAAAGATATCCAACGTTACCGTGAGTTAATCAACCGTTTAGGTTTACGTCGTTAATCAAAAGATTCAACAAGTCTCACTCCATCGATTTTCGATGGGGTGTTTTTATATGACAAAAAAGACGACCGAAGTCGTCTTAAAATGCTACAGTCAAATTAAAGGGAAATAATCTGATTATTTGTATTAATTTTTTTGAAGCTTTTATTTTTTAATAGATAAGCTTCTCCATATAATTCTTCTATTCCATCATGTCCATAAATATAAGTTCCATCAGGGAAAATGTAAAATGCTTGATTCACGCTATCTTCTGTAGCGATTTCTTTAAGGACATGTTTTCCATCTAAATACTCGTGTTTTAAATAATTATAATGAGGAATCACTTGCTTCGTTGTTAATCGTAAACCTTTTAGAAATCTTTGATAGTCTAGATTGATACTTTCACCTTCTAATTCCGGATGAGCGTAAACCGTTTCTGCTGCATTCATTGTTCCAGCACTAATACCAATTACCACACCTTCAAAAGATTGAATTTTTTCAGCTAATTGAATTTCTTGGAAAAATTGATTTTGTGTAGGGACATGTCCACCTGATAAAATAACTAAATCTACTTCGTTTAAATATTCTTGAACATCTACTGTTTGACGATGATCAAAAATAATAAAAGGATCAAAATGAAGTCCAACTTCTTCAAAGCCTAATTTTGTATAAGAAGAAAAATCGTCTGTTAATTCAAATGCATCTGGATCTGACGAAATATATAATGTTTTAATGGTTGACTTGCCAAGAGCAGTTTTCAGATTATCTACAAAGCCATTTGCAGTATTAACTTTATATGATTCAGGAATGCTTGCACTACTTGTTAAAAAATATTTCATAAAATTCATCCTTTCAAGTTCTATAAGCATAGCGTAAGAGAGAAAAAAATTTTTGTCAAGAATGAAGCTGTGGTATACTACGATAAAAATAGGAATGGTAAGATGAAAGGAATTTTGAATGACAATTAGAGTAGCAACAATAGAAGATGCAGCTGCATTAGTAGAAATTTATCGATATTATGTAGAAAAAACAGCCATTACGTTTGAATATGATGTTCCAAGTGTGGAAGAATTCGAAAGAAGAATTCAAACGACTCTTGAAAAATTTCCTTATTATGTAATTGAAGAAGAGGGAGAAGTGCTAGGATATGCATATGCAGGACCTTTTGCAAGTCGAAAAGCTTTTTCTTGGGCTGCTGAAATTAGTATTTATTTAAAACAGGAGCAACAGAAAAAAGGATATGGGAAAAAATTATACCAACTAATGGAAGGAAAATTAAACGAATTAGGCTATCAAAATGTTTATGCTTGTATTGCAACTCCAGAAGTGGAAGATGAATATTTAACGAATAATAGTGTTCAATATCATGAACATATGGGTTATCGCTTAGTAGGAGAATTTAAACGTTGCGGGTATAAATTTGCTCGTTGGTATCATATTGTTTGGATGGAAAAATGGATTGGAAAACATAAAAGTCCAATTGAAGAACCAAAAAGATTTTTAGATTACAAATAAAGTTTGTGAAAATTCTATCTAATCATTAGTGTGAAGCAGTTTCTTTGCTGTTGGTTTGTGTAGATGATATAATGAGTACTCATTAAGAAATTACTTTGGAGGTAGTTTATGTCAAAAAAAATTCGAGTACTATTGTACTATAAATATGTACCAATTGAGAATGGAGCACAATTTGCTGCAGATCATTTGGAATTTTGTAAATCAATCGGACTAAAAGGACGTATTTTAGTTGCTGATGAAGGAATTAATGGAACTGTTTCAGGAGATTATGAAACAACTCAAAAATATATGGACTACGTTCATTCTTTACCAGGAATGGAAGATTTATGGTTCAAAATTGATGAAGAAGATGAACAAGCTTTCAAAAAAATGTTTGTTCGTTACAAAAAAGAAATCGTTCATTTAGGATTAGAAGATAATGATTTCGATAATGACATTAATCCTTTAGAAACAACAGGAGCTTATTTATCTCCTAAAGAATTTAAAGAAGCTTTATTAGATGAAAATACAGTTGTTTTAGATACACGTAATGATTATGAATATGACTTAGGTCATTTCCGTGGAGCAATTCGTCCAGATATTCGTAACTTCCGTGAATTACCACAATGGGTTCGTGATAATAAAGAAAAATTCATGGACAAGCGTGTAGTAGTATATTGTACAGGAGGCGTTCGTTGTGAGAAATTCTCAGGATGGATGGTTCGTGAAGGGTATAAAGATGTAGGTCAATTACACGGTGGTATTGCGACTTATGGTAAAGATCCAGAAGTACAAGGCGAATTATGGGATGGAAAAATGTACGTTTTCGATGAACGTATTGCAGTAGATATTAATCATGTAAATCCTGTCGTAATCGGAAAAGATTGGTTCGATGGAACTCCATGTGAGCGTTATGTAAACTGTGCAAATCCAGAATGTAACCGTCAAATTTTAACTTCAGAAGAAAATGAAGCAAAATATATTGGTGGATGCAGTCATGAATGCCGTGTTCATCCAAGAAACCGTTATGTAGCTGCAAAAGGATTAGCTCCTGCAGAAGTAATGGAACGTTTAGCAGCGATTGGGGAAGAATTACCAGTTCAAGCTTAATTGTAAAGTAAAACTCTTATTGTAACTCTTATGTTATAGTAAGAGGTAAATTCTCAATCTAAATTCTAGTTTAGAAATCAGTTGAATTTAGTCTGAG
>NZ_CAUUHX010000044.1:0-16053 GCF_963545075.1 uncultured Granulicatella sp. | reverse complement strand
TTCGAGACCTTAGGCTCGAATTTTAGGCATGAGATTCGCTTTAGCGAAGCTGCTGCCGTACATTGCTACAGTATAAGAAGCCTAATTCTTTTCCGTCTGCATGCGGTACATCTGCGCGTACACTCCGTCTTTTTCGACCAATCTTGCGTGATCCCCCTGTTCAATAATCTCACCCTTATCCAACACGAAAATCTTATCCGCATGCACAATCGTAGACAAACGATGCGCAATCATAACTGTCGTACGATCCTTCGACAGAACTTCCATTGCCTGCTGAATCATCCCTTCCGTTTGCGTATCCACATGAGAAGTTGCTTCATCCAACACTAAAATCGTTGGATTAAACGCTAACGCTCTCGCAAAAGAAATCAACTGACGTTCCCCAGACGAATACTCCGCCCCTTTATCTTGAATCGGAGTATTCAATCCTTCTTCAGAACGCTCTAAAATATGCTGACCACCCACTTGAATTAACGCATTTTCCATCACTTCAGTGGTAATTGCTGGATTCTCCATTCCAATATTACTTCCTAATGTTCCAGCAAATAAATACGGATCTTGTAGTACAATCCCCATCTTCTCACGCACTTTACGTTGATTCGATAACGCAATATTTTGATGATCAATCCAAATTTCTCCATCTGTTGGATCATAAAATCTAAATAACAAATTCATAATCGTCGATTTCCCGGAACCAGTATGCCCTACAAAAGCAACAGTTTCCCCCGCTTCAATCGTGAAGGAAATATTTTTCAATACAGGAGTTTTTCCATCATAAGAGAAAGATACATTTTTAAATTCTACTTTCCCATCTTCCATGACAAAATCAGCAGCTCCTGATTTCTCGATTGGTGTTTCCATTAATTCAATCACTCGACCACCTGCTGCAAAAGCATGTTGCAATCCCGCAAAAATTTGTACTAAATTATCAATCGGATCATAGAGACGATTAATATAGTCCACAATTGCATAAATAAATCCAGCCGTTAATCCTAATGTTCCTCCTAAATATTTCACACTTAAATATAAAACGGCAAACATTAGAGTAACATTTCTTAGGAACCCGACGACACTCCAAGCTAAGAAAGACTCTACCTTTAATTCTTCAAGACCAATTCCTTTCCACTCTTGAACAATCTCTTCATACTCTTTATTCACTAGTTTTTCTTGTTGAAACACTTGAATAATAGACATTCCTTGAATGATTTCATTTAATTTCCCATTCATATTACTAAAGCTCTCACGAAGAGGCCCTGTAAAAGCTCCTGCCTTTTTACTAAACACTACTTGCCATAAAAGAATGGCTGGAATGACTAATAATAAAGCAGCCCCTAATCGAATATTAAGAGAAAAAATAACGACATAAATTCCAACAATAATGATAATGCTATTTAACACATTGGCAGTTGCGGCAACAAAGAAATTTTGACGAACAACTTCTGTATCATTCGTAATTTTTGACACAACTTTTCCTGCTGGCAATGAATCAAAATAACGAATCGGTAAATGTTGAATTTTATCAAACAATTCATCTCTTAAACGTTTTGTTAAACGATTAGACATTATACTTAAAATAAATCGTCCAAAATAAGCGGATAACGCTGAAATAAGCAATAAGCCAAAATAGACTGCGGCAAATTGAGTAATCTGCCCCCAATTAATAACTCCAGAATTTTCTGATGGTGTAATCACCAAATCAATAAATTGCTTTGCAACAATTGGAGCATACACTCCTGAAGCTGAAGCAAGTAATAATAAAATAAATCCAATGAAAAAGGAACGTTTTTCATAACGAATATAACTTAATAACCAAACAATTGTTTTTAGCATTCTTCGCTCACCTCTCCTTCTTCTAATTCTTGTTTCAAGTATTGTTCATAATACCAGCCTTTTTGTTCAAGTAACTCTTCATGAGTTCCTCTTGCCACAATCTGACCCTCTTCAAATACTAAAATGCAATCTGCATGTCGAATTGCAGATAATCGATGCGCCGTAATAATATTTGTTTGAGAATTTCTTTCAGATTTCAGATGATCCACAATTTGGTTTTCTGTTTTAGCATCAACAGCTGATAAAGCATCATCGAGTAATAAAATTTCAGAATTTCTGAGTAAAGTACGTGCAATGGATAATCTTTGTTTTTGCCCACCACTCAATGTAATTCCTTTTTCACCAATCATTGTTTCCAATTGTTCTGGCATTCGACGAATATCTTCTGCTATGGCGGCTTGTTCCAGCACATCCCACACAACGACTTCTGTTACTTCTTTATTAGCCAATTTCAAGTTTTCTAAAATACTTTTAGAAAATAACACATGTTCTTGTGGTACATACGCCATTAAAGCATCCACTGATTGACGTTTCCAATGAATCAAATCCTTCTGATTCAATAAAACTGTTTCATTTTGATAAGGATATTGATGCAAGAACTGTTTTAGGAAGGTCGTTTTTCCGGAACCCGTTTTTCCAACAATCCCAATCGTTTGTCCTTTTTTAATACTGACTGAAATATTTTTCAATGTTCGACTTTCTTCACCAGGATAAGTAAAGGAGAAATTTTCGAATCGAATTTCTTCGAATTGTCCTAATTCTTCCTGTCCATCTTCTTCTAAATCATCACTTGTTTCGTATAATTCAAAAATTCTTTCAAACGAAACTTTTCCTTGTTGAACCATTACGACAAGATCTCCAATTAAATACAATGGAAAGACTAATAATCCGATATAAATTGGAAACGACACTAAACTCCCTAATAAAATTTTTCCTTCTTGAACAAGTCCTCCACCATAAATCAACCCAATCAGCATACAAATTCCTACAACTACTTGTGCTAATGGAATAAATAACATTCCCAATTTAGCTACTTCAATATTTTTTTGAAGTGAATCTTCCGTTTTATTTTGGAAAATTTGACTCATTCTATCTTCTTGACCATAAGCTCGAATAACATACGTTCCATCAATCATTTCTAATACTTCCGCATTCATATCAGAAATAGCCTTTTGAGCATCCCCATACACTATTTCAATTTTATCCGTTAATCGATAAAGTGCATAGGCTAATACTGGCATTGGTAAAACTGAAATCAACGTCAACTCCCACCATACATTCATCACCATATTCGACAACACCGATAAAGTAATAAAGAATGCATTTAGAAAAGCATATACTCCAAATCCTATTAAAGTCCCAATTGTCTCAAGGTCTTCACTTGAACGAGTTACAATATCTCCAACTCTAAATTTTGTATAAAATGGTGCTTTTTTCCATAATAATTGCTTCATCGTTCCTAATCTTAAATTGGTAATATAGTCAAAACGCGCAAACCATATCCAATACATTAATACAGAATCCAACACATAAACTCCTACTAATGATAGGAAAAAGAATCCTATATATCCCAAAAGTTGTGATTGTGTCAATGATTGATCTACAATCGCATTGACAATTTGTCCTAATATTTTTGCAGGAACGACTAATAAATAACTATTTAAAATCGCACTACATACAATAACGACATATCTCACCCAGTGCTTTTTAAAATAAACGCCTAGGTGTTTCATAATGACTTTCATATATCCTCCTTACTCCCACAGAAATTTGACAAAAAAAGACTAGTTTCGTATCCATAAATACACAACTAGTCCCTCCACTTTTATCTTTGAAAAAAAGCTAACTACCTACTACAGCAGACAGTTAGCCTCATTTCGCAAAACCAAAAATAATTAAAGTGAGTATATTAATACATTGTCATATTCTGTAAGGAGATTTTAGTTGTTTTGTTCAATTGTTGATGTTTTCCATTTAAGTTGTTCATTACAACTACCTCCTTCATATTATTTATTAAACACTTTTGCTTAACACATTCATCGTACACCTAAATAAGATATTTTGCAAGTGAATTTTTACACGGTTATACCATATAAATTTAAAAATGATACAAGTCTTTCTTCAGGTGTTAGTCGATTAAATGTTGGTAAGTTATCTACTTGCTTAATTTTAATCGACATTCTTTTCGCTAATGGGCTTAAGACATTACTTAAGTAAACTCCAAATAATCCCGAAACTAATATTGTTGTTGGTTTAAATTGAAATTCTGCAAACATTTCTAAAAATTCTTTTTGAATTGCTTTTGGATCAATGGTATGTAATAACTTTGTATATGCGACGGCATCCTTATCCGCCATTTCAATAACAAATGGAATATTTTGTTTCATTATTTCCGAACTTACTAATTCCTGAACCCCAATTCTAACTTGCATCGAAACATTCACTGTAGCTTCAATTCTCTCCATAAATTTAGCAAACTCAAATTCAGAAATTTGTAATTCAGCTGGTGTATTTGAAACATAATATTGATATTTTGGAATATCTTTTAATGCCAACATTTTTTCTTGTTGAACATAATTGACCTCTTTTGTACGTTGATTAAACGTAAATACTGGGTAAGTTTGATAATAGTTTTTTTGTTGTTTATTCCAAACTGCCTCTAATTTTTCAAGATTTCCTTCTTGTAAAACTAGTGAAAATACTTGTTCGACAAATTTTCTATTTTGATTCGTTACAGCTGTACTTTTTCCAATATTTTCTTCTACAAAATTTAAAATATTCGGTAATACTTCAAAATTCTCAACTTCAATTCCTAATCTTTCCATTCTTTGAATCTCAGTATCATAAATAATCGATTTCTTATCAAAACGAATTTGAATGCCTTTTGATAACCATTGTAAATCCAATTCTGATTGACGAGTCGCTCTCTCTAATCGACATTTCTTTTCAATAGTTGTTACAAATGCTAATTCTTCTTCATTTTTTAATAGTTGAATTACTAAACCTTTAGTATGATTCTTTTCAAATTGAAATACGAATTTTGTTTCACCTTTTAATGTTCTAAAAACAACATGCCCTTTTTTTGATGAAATCTTATTTAATTCTTGCTCTAATTGCAAGGCTAATTCATACATTGATGAAGCCATCTAATCCTTCTCTCTTTAATAAATTTCCTACTCATATTACCATAATTCAACTGAAATATCATTGTATTTATGAAATTAATTGCATAAAAAAGGATTAACGGTCTATTCCGTCAATCCTTTTATCGCTTAATCTCTAATAAAATTAGCCAGCAACAACTTGTGTACCGCCATCACCTTTTAATACTTCAGCAATATTTTCTAATGAAGTAATGATAGCTTTACCTTGTGGATAGTTTTCAACGAAGGCGATTGCTGCTTCAACTTTTGGTAACATTGAACCAGGAGCAAATTGGTTTTCTCCAATATATTTTTTCAATTCGCTAGTTGTTACAGTTTCTAATTTTTGTTGATCTGGTTTATTGAAGTTTACATATACATTGTCAACACCTGTTAACACGATAAATAAATCTGCTCCAACTAATTCAGATAATGTTTGACTTGCGAAGTCTTTATCGATAACTGCTTCAACACCTGTTAAGAATTTAGTTTCTGGGTCTTCAACAACTGGGATACCTCCCCCACCTGCTGTAATGACAACAGTTCCTGTAGCAATTAAGTTTTTAACTGTGTTTACTTCTTTAATTCCAACTGGTTTTGGTGATGGAACTACTTTACGGTAACCACGACCTGCATCTTCTTTAAATGTTGCACCTGTAGCTGCTGCTTGTTCTTTAGCTTCTTCTTCTGTTAAGAATGGTCCAATTGGTTTAGTTGGATTTGAGAATGCTGGGTCATCTTTTGAAACGATTACTTGTGTTACTACTGCAGCTACATCTTTTTTAATGCCACGTGCTTGTAATTCATTCACTAATGCATTTTGTAACCAGAATCCGATTGATCCTTCTGTCATCGCAACACATGTATCTAATGGCATTGCTGGATTTTTTTCTGAATCAGCTGCTGCTTGTTGTAATAATAAGTTACCAACTTGTGGTCCATTACCGTGAGTAACTACTAATTCATCGCCATTTTCAATGAATTGTACTAAATATTTTGCTGTTTGAATTAATGCTTCTTGTTGTGCTTTTGCTGAAGCATCTGATGATAAAATTGCGTTACCGCCTAACGCTACTACGATTTTACGTGACATTTTTATAAACTCCTTTATGATTGAATTTCAATCGAATACTATTTTTTACCAGCTAATCGATATACTGCTTCTGCATAAATATCCATCGAATCAAATATATCTCTTAACGACATTTTTTCATTTTCCATATGGAATGTAATTGGTGAATCTGGGAATACTGCTCCATAAGCGACACAATTTTTCATTGTACGAGCAAATGTTGCGCCACCTGAAGATTGTGGTAAATGAGTTGTATCGCCAGTTTTTTCTTGGTATACAGCCATTAATGTATCAACTAGTACGCTATCTAATGGTACATACAATGGTCCTAAGTAATCAAACTCTTCATATTCTAATCCAAATTCTTTTGCTTTTTCAGATAGAGTTTTGACAATTTCTTCTTTATCTGCTAATACTGGAATTCGGATATCAATACGAATTTCTGATTTTTCTGGCGTAATCGTCAATCCTGCGACATTGAATGTTAAACCACCCGATGGTTCATCTTCAATTTTCCCTAAAATACTACTACCTGTAGCATCTTCTCCAACTACTTCTGCAATAAATGCTAATGTTGAATGATCAACAACTGAGTGAAGTCCCTTAACTAAGCGAACTAATGCATTCACACCAAGAGGTGCATCTTTTGCATGTTTAGAAACTCCAAGGACAGTTACTTCATCCTCTTGCGTTTCATATTCAAAATTAAACGAAGATAATTTCTCTACTACTTGAGAGAAATACTCTCCCTTATAAGACGCTTTACCTGGTACTACATTGAAAGCATCTCCTGAATGAAAGTCTAAAGCGTCGCTTCCAGGTCCATGCAATTTCACTTGTAATAAACCTTTTTCAGCATATGTTAATGGGAACTCCGCATCAGGTGCAAATCCCATTGTTGCTACTTCTTCTAACTCGCCATAACGAGCTAAACAGCGCCATAATGTTTCTTCGTCAGTCCCAAAAATGAATCGAATACGTTTGTCAAATTCCACTCCTGCATCCATTAATGCTTTTACCGCATATAAAGCTGCCATTGAAGGTCCTTTGTCATCTTGAGTCCCTCTTCCATAAAGGTAACCATCTTTTAAAACTGCTTCAAACGGTGGCGTGTCCCAATTATTCAAATCCCCTGCCGGAACAACATCCAAGTGACATAAAATTGCTAAAGACTCTTCGCCACTTCCTACTTCAGCATATCCATAATATCCTTTAGGATCAATGTAAGTTCTAAAGCCAAGTTCACGACATAGAGCCAACGCATCTTCTAATGCGAACTGAATATCTTTTCCAAAAGGAGTGTCTCCTTCACCTTCATTTAGGACAGAAGGAATACGAACCAATCGTTTAATCGATTCAATACATTCTTCTTTGTGTTTTTCTGTAATAAATGTGCTCATCGTATCCTCCTTAAGAATAAGAAATCCCCCCTAAAATCGAGGGGAGTTCTTTTAAAGTTATTTTACTAATTAAATATTAATGAATGTTCCTAAGATTAATAATAGGATTGAAACGCCCATTACAATACCTACTAATTTAGCAACAAATTTCCACCAAGTTGTAATTTCGATACGTCCTAATGCTAATGCACCCATTACAATACCTGAAGTTGGTGATAGTAAGTTTAGTACCCCATTTGCTGATTGGAAAGCAGTAATTACTAATGATTGAGATACATTTACGAATTCTCCTAAAGGAGCTAAGATACCAATTGTAGCACCTGCTAAACCTGAAGAAGATGGAATTAAGAATGATAATGGTAAGTAGAAGATGTATGTTAATACAATAAATACTTGAGCTGATAAACCTGATAATGTATTTTCACCGAAGTTTAAGATTGTAGCAGTAATCATACCATCATTCATAATTACTTGAATACCACGAGCTAATGCAACAATTAAAGCAACACCTAGTAAATCAGTAACACCATTAATAAATACTTCAAGGAATTTTTCTTCTTTCATTCTATAAGTAATTCCTACTAAGACAGCCATCATCAAGAATAACATTGTAATTTCAGGGAAGTACCATTCACCTAATGGTGCTGATTGACCAAACACTTGACCCACTAATGGTAGGCCAACAATAAATTTATTCACATCTTCGAATACATGAATATTGAATTTAGCCCATGGAATTAAACTTAAAATCATAACAACAAATGTTAATACAAATACTGTTAATACAGCTTTTTGTTTTCCACTTAATTCAGCATCTGTTTGTTCAACATTGAAGTAAGTTAAGTCAGCTTCACGAGTTGCAAATGTGTAAGATTTAGATGCATCTTTCTCAACTTTACTTGCATAGTTATATACATAAAATGCTGAAATTGCCCACATTACAACGAAGAAGATTAAACGTAACCCAATACCTTCTGCAACACTAATACCTGCTGCATCAGAAGCAACACCTGTAGCAAATGGGTTAACTGTTGAAGCTAAACATCCGATTTGAGAACCAACTAATACAATTGCTACCCCAGTAATTGTATCAAAACCTACTGCTAACATAACTGGTACGATTAATGGATAGAATGCCATTGTTTCTTCACCCATACCATAAGTTGTTCCACCTAATGCGAATAAGAACATTAATACAGGAATTAACGCTTTTTCGCGTCCTTTATATTTACGAACAATAGAGGCAATCCCTACGTCAAGTGCACCTGTTTCAGTGACAACTCCTAAGAATCCGCCTACCATTAAAATGAAGAATGAAACTTGAATTGCACCTTCTGTTTTAATTCCAATTTCATTTGGTTGACCTTCATTTAATTTATGATCACGTCCTAACATACCATAAACTGGAGCCATTACAACATCATAGAACCCTTGAGGGTTTGAATCAACTTGTTGATAAGTACCAGCGATTAAATTTCCATCTTCTGTTTTATCATATTGTCCAGCTGGAATAATCCATGTAAATAAAGCCATAATTGCAATAATAATGAATAAAACCGTATATGAAGAAGGCATTTTGAAACCTTTTTTCTCAGCTACTTGTTCAGCCATAATAATATCCTCCATCTATTTATAAAAAAGGCCATTCTAGTTCTGATTCAACATCAGAACCAGAATGGCTTTCTATGTTACTTTTTGTTATTAAACTTTGTTTACAAATAAGTTACCTGCAGTTAAAGCCATGATTGCTTTAATTGAGTGCATACGGTTTTCAGCTTGATCGAATTGACGAGCATATTTACTACGGAATACTTCATCAGTAATTTCCATTTCTTTAATACCGAATTCTTCAGCAATTTTCTTACCGTATTCTGTTTCAGTGTCATGGAAAGCAGGTAAGCAGTGTAATACGATTAAATCTTCGTTTTCAGCTTTACGTACTAAGTCCATGTTAATTTGGTAAGGTTGTAATAAGTTTACACGTTCAGTGAATTTGTCCTCTTCACCCATTGATACCCATACGTCTGTGTATAATACATCTGCACCTTTAACTGCTTTTTCAGCATCATCTGTAATTAATACACGAGCTCCGCTTTCTTTAGCATATCCTTCAGCTAAAGCTACCACTTCTGGTTCTGGGAATAATTCTTTTGGAGAGAAGATATGAACGTTCACACCTAAAATTGCTCCTGTTACTAATAAGCTGTTTGCAACGTTGTTACGTCCGTCACCACAGTAAACTAATGTTAACCCTTCTAATTTACCAAAGTTTTCTTTAACAGTTAAGTAGTCAGCAATCATTTGTGTTGGATGCCATGCATCTGTTAAACCATTCCATACAGGAACGCCGGCATATTTTGCTAAATCTTCACAGACTTGTTGGCTGAATCCACGGAATTCAATCCCATCAAACATACGGCCTAAAACTTTAGCAGTATCTTCCACTGATTCTTTTTTACCTAATTGGATATCGTTTTTACCTAAATATTCTGGGTGAGCACCTAAGTCGATTGCTGCAGTTGTGAAAGCTGCACGAGTACGAGTAGATGTTTTTTCGAATAATAAGGCAATGTTTTTACCTTCTAGGAATTTATGTGGAACACCACGTTTTTTCAAATCTTTAACGTGCGCTGAGAAGTCGATTAAATATTCGATTTCTGCACGAGAAAAATCTTTTTCTTTTAAAAAGCTACGGCCTTGGAACACTTGTGTCATATTTGGAATGACTCCTTTCAAAATTGTAATTCTAAATTAATTATATCATAAAGATTCTTATTTATATTATAAATTTTCACGTTCAAATGGCATTGACATACAACGTGGGCCACCACGACCACGAACTAATTCACTTCCGCGAATCTTGTGTAATTTAATACCATATTTTTCTAGGATTGCATTTGTTACAACGTTACGGTCATATACAACTACTTCTCCTGGTGCAATTGTTAATGTATTAGATCCATCATTCCATTGTTCACGAGCAGCTTCTACTGGGTCGCCTCCACCACAAGGAATTAATGTTACAGAAGGTACACCTAATGCTTTTGCTAATACATTTTCTAATTTATCTTCAGTTAATTCAATATTAAGCGCACCATTTTCTCCTTTTGTAATAGAGAATACTTTTAATCCGCCTTGAATTTCTGGATGGATAGTGAATTTATCATAATCGATATGTGTAAATACAGTATCTAAATGCATGAATTTACGGTTTTCACCAATTACGAATGCTAATACTTGTTTGAAATCAGTTTCAGCAAATAATTTTTGAGCAATTTTTTCAATTGAACGAGCATCTGTACGTTGAGAAATACCTACAGCTAATACTTCTTTAGAAAGAACTAACTCATCTCCACCTTCGATACGAGTATCTTCAGTACGGTTGTAGAAGAATGGAACTTTTCCATTTCCGTATACTGGGTGATAAGTGAAAATATATTTACCATAAATTGTTTCACGGTTACGTGTATCTGCATACATGTGGTTTAATGAAACACCGTTTGCCATTGTAGCAAATGGGTCACGTGTGAAGTATAAGTTTGGCATTGGATCTACTACAAATGGATAATCAGTTTCGTACATACCTGCTAAAGTTGTAGCTTCTGCTTGAACTTCAGTTTTACGGAAACCTTCCATAGTTTTTAATACCAAGTCAAATGTTTTTAATGATAGTAAGTGATCTTTAATTGCTTTTTGAGAAGCAACACTTGCTACACCTGCTTCAGATAACCATTCGTCTACGAATTCTTCGCGAACGCCACCAGCATCAATTGCTTCAGCTGCTAATTGTTCTAAGTATAAAACTTCTACTCCAGCGTTACGAAGAGTTTCTGCAAATGCATCATGTTCTTTTTGAGCATCTTCTAAATATGGAATATCATCGAATAATAAACGTTCTAGATAGTCTGGCATCAAATTTTCTAACTCTTTACCTGGGCGATGCAAACAAACTTTCTTTAAGCGTCCAATTTCAGAAAATACGTGAATTGGGTTTGACATAATAGCCACCATCCTAATTAAAAATTTGAACAGTTATGAATTCATAGCTTAGGAAATAGAACGATAAGTTGATCGGGCTTATTTTTAAGTACCACTTCCTCATGCACCTATCTTAACGCCGATTGTATTCGTTTTCAAGTTAGTTTTTAGTTAAAATAATTTCTTATACTTTTATTTTCTTTTTTGAATTAAAGATAATTTTTTCACTTACCTTTTTCATTTCCTTTCATTTCATTTTCGTAAATTTTTAGTAGTTTGTAAGCCTTTAAGTCTTTAAAGATTTCTCTTTTAAACTATGATTTTCACAAGAAAATCATTTCTTATTGTGAAATATTTTTTCATGTTGTTTTTTTGCATCTTTTATTATTGAAAATTTTTATTTTTTATAACTTATTTTTTTATGTTTTTAACCATTTTCTAATTTTTTGTTAGATATTCTATCTTTACCTTTTCTATTTACTGTTTTTTCATTCATTTTGATTTATTCTCTTGGAATTTATATACAAAAAAGACGATAACTTATTCTATCGCCTTTTCACTCTTAAATTTATTTTCGATCATCAATTTTACGAATAAAACTTCCTAATAAATTTCCAACTAGAGAAATCACTCCATATACTCCTATATAAATACTAGCTGTTTCATTGTAAAAAATAAAAATTGTTGGAATAAAAAGTACCATCACTAAAATGGAATACACTAAAGAAAATAAATATTTTATACCGTATACAATAGCACACAAAAAACACACGAGAGGAAACAGTATACATAACACTAACATATCACTTTCTCGATCGATTAAAGGTAATCCATAAAAAGTTAACGCAATGATTAGTAGATAAGCGAATTGATTTTTTATTTTCTTCATATACTTCACTCCTAATTTTTGATTGTTCTTTTTTGTTAAGGTTATCCGTTTTATAACTATTTGTAAATGGAGTATATCATTTAATGCTTCAAGAGTTTTTAGCTAAATTCTAAAAAGATTTCATTCTTTCTTTTTGATTCATCTTTTTCCGATAAAGATTACGTGGTATATTCTATCATTATTTATAGTGTCACATTAATCGCTTCATTCCATTTTTCTCCCACTTCATCCTCACCACCCAAACCATTCCACACCTAAGTTCATCACTAGTAACTGCGCTATTACAATAAATGGAACAAATGCGACTCTTTCTATTCGCTCTTTTTTAACAAGCAACAACAAACCTAATACTCCTCCACCAACGACAAACGAAAGTAAGCCAATCAGTACAATTTCTTTGACGGGATACCACAAGGCAACAGTCGCTAAGTAATAACAATCCCCCAGTCCAAATACTTCTTCCTTCCATAGTAAATACCCTACTATATAAATTCCTCCATAAAAAATCACTGCCACTACCGTTGATAGAAAGTATACATTTTCTAATGAGTTCCACAACCCAATTATAATATGAAGCAATCCTACTATCGCTAAGCCTTTCGGATAGATTACTTGCTCTTGCAAATCCGTTAAACTACACAAAATAGCTAGACTTCCCAACAACCACAGATCCAGTAATCCCATCCATTCTCTTCCATTCCAGATTCCTGTCATGAGCATGAATATACAACCTGATACAACTTCCACAACCCAATAACGAGGTGAAATATCTCTTCCACAATAACGACATTTCCCCCTTAACCATATCCATGACAAAACAGGTATCAAATCTTTCCAACTTAATTCGTGCAAGCAGTCCACACAATGAGAATGCCCTCTTATAAAATCCTCTTCCTTTTGCAATCTTAATACGACTACATTTAAGAAACTTCCAATACAACAACCAACTACAAAACTCCAAATCCACACAAAAAAGCACTCCTTTCGATGCAAGCTTACGTTATTTTCCTTCTATAATATAACTATGCTTTTTTTCGAAAAAAATGCTTTTTTATTGTTAATTTTCTATTATAATTTCTTCTTTTTCAGTATCTTCCTTATATAAGCCTGAATATTCTTTATACCAATCAAATATATGAGTAACAATCACTTTCAAGACTGCATAACCAGGAACTCCTAATAAGAGCCCTACTAAACCAAAGATTTTACCTGTTGATAGTAATACTACTAAAATAGTAACTGGGTGAATTTGTAATGAGTTTCCTAAAATTAATGGAGAAACAATTCTTCCCTCTAAAGTTTGCTCAATAACAAAGACGATAAATACTTGAACAAACATCCAAGGTGAAATAACAAAACCAACGATTAACGCAGGTAAAATCCCGAAGAATGAGCCCACATATGGAATCACATTTAATGCACCCGCTAAAATCGCAATGGTTACACCATAAGGTAACCCGATAATAGCATATCCAATCGAGAACATAATTGCTACCGCAATCGCAACCGTTAATTGACCTCGAATATAGGAACTAATTTGTTGATTCATTTCCGTTAACACAATACTCATACGTTTGCGAGTTCGAGTTGGAAATACTTTAAGGATTCCTGGTAGAATTTTTTCCCCATCTTGTAATAAGTAGAATAGAAGAATTGGCATTGTAATAATTCCAATCATAAATTCTCCAACTGCTCCAACAACATTTCCAATTCCGCTAAACGTAATATTCAATAGTCCATTAACTCTTGTTCCTAATGATTGTAAGAAATCCATATTAATTCCATTTAATTGTTCTTGAACTGTTGAAAATGTATTACTTTGTACCACACGTTCCACTTGTTCACTAATAATTCTGTAATATATTGGCAATTGAGTCACTAATTCTCTTAATTGTTTCTCTACAATTGGAATAAAGCTAAAAATCGCTGCTAATAATAGGACAATCAATAGAATAAAATTCAACAGTATCGCTACTGATTTATGAACTCCTTTTTTCACTAAAAAATCTTGAATCGGTTTAACCATATAAAATAAAATTCCGGCACCTACCATTGGAAACCCAATAATCGAGAAAAATCCCTTTAACGGAGAAAAAATATACGAGATTTTAGTGAAGACAAAAATATTAATGAGTAGAAGTAAAATAATTAATAATGTACTCACTAGTTGATTATTTAAAAACCATTTCCAAAACCATGATTTCGTTGAAGTTGTTTGTTCTGTTTCTTCCATTAAAGGCACCTCGTTTTCTAAAATTTAGTTCTAGTGTATCATATTTTCCTCTAAATAAAAATTTTTGAGAAGGAATTTTTTATTTTTTTTAAGAACCGTGCTACTATATTCTAAATGATACATTAAGGAGTTGATTGATATGACTGAAAAATTCTATTTAGGTACTTATACCAAACGTCTGAGTAAAGGAATTTATTCTATTCAATTAGATACTGAACAAAAACAATTTTCAAATTTAACTTTAGAAGCAGAAATCGAAAATCCAACTTATCTTGCTTTAAATGCTGACCATTCACTACTAGCAGCAGTTTCAAAAGAAGAAACGGGTGGTATTACTGTATTTAACACAACACGAGCAGAAACATTAACAAAAGTTTCTCACTATCATGATACAACAGCAGTTCCTTGCTATATTGCATTTAATAAAGAATCGAATCATTTATTAGCGGCTAATTATCACGAAGGACATGTTTCTTCCTACAAATTCGATGCAGCAGTGACATTAGTGGACCGAGTTATTCATCCTTCACTTGATGAGAAGCAACCTCACGTTCATTATACGGACTATACTCCTGATGAAAAATGGATTGTAGTCTGTGATTTAGGAAGTGACATTGTAGCTACTTATCAACAAGATGGAGAAAAACTTCAACGTGTTTCTACTTATAATAGTAGAAAAGGAGCAGGTCCACGTCATTTAGCTTTCCATCCTACCCTTCCAATTGCTTATTTAATTTGTGAACTCAACGCAAGTATCGAAGTATTATCATATGATGCTGAAACTGGAAGCTTTACGTTTATCGAACAACACTTATTAACAACAGCAGAACAACAAGCATGGGGTGGTGCAATTCATCTAACAAAAAATGGAAAATTCCTATATGCAAGCAACCGTGGTTATGATCGCATTTATGTATTCCAAGTACAAGAAGAAACAGGTTTACTAACTGTCGTAGCTGATTATGATACTTTTGGAAGTGTCCCACGTGATTTCCACTTAAGTAAGGATGAACGGTTTGTAGTCATTGGACATCAAGAATCTGATAATTTAACTCTTTATGAACGTGACAGCAAAACAGGAACCTTAACCCTTTGTCAAAAAGACTTCTTCGCTCCAGAAGTAGTTTGCGTCATTCCGTTTTAAACAACAAGAGACTGGGCAAAAAGTCTCAAAAATTGAAGAAAGCACTATAAAATTCTGAAACAGGATTTTATAGTGCTTTTTAGTCTTATAAATTAAACATAGGAGTCTACCTCTGTTATAATAAGTTTGAACGAAATAAAATAAGAAAGGGTGACTCCTATGTACAAAAATTATACCACACCAACAGATACTTTAGAACTAAATTTTACATTAACCGTCCCTAAAAACCACATTGCTCAACTCATTAATCAGTTTGTAGATTCTATTCCAGATTCTATTATCTTTCCTAATACAACATCAAAAATGGGGAGACCTGCTCATCATCCTCGTATGTTATTAAAAATGATTCTTTTTGCGTATACTC
>NZ_CAUUHX010000043.1:0-17115 GCF_963545075.1 uncultured Granulicatella sp. | reverse complement strand
CATCTACACTCATTAAGCTTGTTTCTTTAATATTTTTGATTTCAACTTTTTTAAGGTCTAACTGAATTTGTTTATCTTCTAACTTCTCAGTTTCTTCGCCTTCTCCACGATCATAAACCATTGTTGTAGATAGAGTGTAACCTTGATAATATTTCAATTTATCTAAAGTAGCGTTTAGTTTATTTTCTTCTACATTGACTTCTTTGATAAGTTGTCCATCTTTATCTTTCAGTGCTAATTTGATTGATTTGATTTGTACTCCAGCTGGTTTATTCAATGTATAACTAGCTGTAGCGCTCTTCTTCAAGACATCTTTTTCAGTATTTGCCCATTGTAAGGTTGGTTTTTCTAGACCTTTTGTACCTTTTTTAATAATTTTGTCTCGAGGTTGTAAGATAACTTTTTCTTCGACTTTTGGAGCGTCGTTTGTTTTTTCTCCACGAATTGTTTTATACGTTTCAGTAATTTGTTTCTTACCGTTTACACCTTCTTGAGCAACTGTAGTTGTCCCACGTTTTAAAGTATCATCTTCTTGTTCTTTTGTTTCGAAAGGAATGACTTCTTCTCTTGTTTCAACTTTTGTTCCTTCAATTGGTTTTGTTCCTTTTTTAACGACTTTAGAAACGGCAGGAGTTTTCACTTCTGTCGTTGTAGAAACAACTTTATCTGTTTCAACACCTTCTACTGTTTCATAGGTTGTTTTAGTAACTTGAACTCCTTTAACCCCTTGACGCTCAACTACTTCTTCATCCACATATTTTGTATCATCTGGAATAACTTCTGTTGTGAAATCTAATTCACTTTCGGTAGATTTTTCTACTGTACCCGTTGTTACTTTAAACTCTGAATTTGCTGGTTGCTCTGTAGCTTTACCTTCTTGTCCTGACTCTTGTGTTCCCTTTGTTGAAACAGTTGCAGTATATTCAGGAAGTGCTGGTTGCACTAAAGCTTCACCTTGCTTCTCGCCTTCTTTTACTTCTTGAGCACCTTTTGCTTCAATTTTTTCAGTATGTTCTGGTAAAGCTGGTTGTGTTACTGCTTGTCCTTCTTTTCCCGTTTCCTGTGTACCTTTTGCCACTTCAACTTTTGGACTTTCAGGTTTCACTTCTGGAGTTGGTTTGGGTACTTCTTTTTCAACTACTGGAGTTGGTTTTGGAGTTTCCCTCTCAACTTTTGGAGTTGTAGGTGCTGGAATTTCTTCTTTTGTACCTACACCGATAATTTGAGAAATTGGTTGTGTTGTTACTTCAGATTTAACAACTTTACGTGTTTCCACGCCATTCACAACTGTTACTTGAGTTTGAATCGTACGAACTCCTGGTTGACCAGCATAAAGAATTCGACTCTTTCCTTTTTCTAAAGCTGTATCTGCCTGTGTAATAGTTTCAAATGGAATAGTTTCTGTAGTTGTCTCAATTCTTGTTACTTCATTTTTTTCCGCTGGAGTAACAGATTCTTTAGTCCCTACTTTAACTACTTGAGAGATAGGTTGTTTTACAACTTCTTCTCCAATTACTTTACGTGTTTCCACGCCATCTACAGTAGTCACTTCCACTGTTACACGACGAAGGCCTTCTACTCCTTGAGTAGCGATTTGTTTTTGTCCTTTTAATAAAGTAGCATCTTCTTGTTCCACTACCTCATATGGAAGAGCTTCTTCAATCGTTTCTACACGAGTAGTAGTCGTTGGTTCTTGTTGTTCATGATGTGAAAAATCTTTTAATTCTCTTTCACTTAAATATCCAACATAACGATAGCCATCAATTTGTACAACACCTTCATTGGAAGAAGCACGAATCATTTGGCTTAATTCCACTGCTACTGCTTGAGAAGGAATAAATGTTGCAGCGCCTGAAGCTGTAATTAATAACGCTCCTAAAATCTTATGACGTTTTTTCTTAGAAACAACTAAAACAATACTACTAGCTGCTAATAATCCTGCAGCAGTAACTGCCATATTTTCTCTTACTCCCGTTTGTGGAAGTACTTGTTCGATTTTACGGTAAATTAAATAATACACTTCTTCATCCTGAGGTGGAACTTCCGTATGAAGAAGGGCTTTTTCTTGTTCTGTTAAATTTGCTTCATCAACATAATGATAAGTCGATGGACTTGCAGCACTCACTGGAGTACCCATCCCAAATAATGCAGACCCAATCACTACTGACCCAGCAATTTTTTTGATTTTTCTAATAGAAAAAATTTCTTTTCTCATATCGTTTCCTTTCATTTTTAAATTTTCGTGCAATATAGTATAGCATATATAAAAAATAACTTCTATATTATCAATCACTATTCTTTTTAATCATCAATTTTTACAATTTGTTTTGAAGCAGCATCAATCGTTACTTCCATTGATTTTCCATTATGATAAACTTCTACATTCCAATATAATTGACCATTATCGCGTTCTAATGTCCAATCTTTTAGTTGCCCGCCAGAAAATTGACCTAAAGCAATTGAAATCATCTCATCAACATCTGATAAAGTAGATGTCTCAATCTTCTTATAAGCACGTTTATAAGAAATATCTCCTTTTTTACGATCCATTTCTGTTTGAACTAAATTTTGGCTGTCTACTTGATAGACAAACTCATATTCTGTTGTATCATCCATCGCAGAAATTTCATACACAACTGGTTGAATTGTTTTTATTTGAACTTTCGTAATATCTAAAGCACTATACTGGTTAGAAAACACTTCTACCATTTTTTCAACACTTTCTTTATAAGAAGTTGTCCCTTGCGTAGACCCTTGATTAGCGTTCGATGCTTGTTGAGTTGTTGTATTTGTAGTTGTTTGACTACTTTGTGTTGTTTGTGCTACAGAAGTTGTCGTTGTTGGTTGAGGTGCTGTATTAATTTGAACACAAGCACTTAATAAACTTGCTGACATAATTGAAATAACTAATTTACTTTTTTTCATATTTACCTCTTTTGAATTATTATTTTTAAAGCATATTAAATATATAAGAAAGCATGCTATTGTGCAAATAAAACAGCTGAATTTTACATTATTTTTATCGCACACGTTTTATGATACAATAGAAGCAAATAAATTTTGAAAGGAGAGTCTATGTTAGAACAATATAAAACGATTCATCAAGATGGGCAACATGAAATTGAAATTAAAGGTTCACGCTTTATCGCCCATTTTAAACGTACAGAAACAGAAGAAGACGCTCTCGAATTTATCCAAGCTATTAAAAAAGAACATTGGAAAGCGACCCATAATTGTTCAGCTTATTTAATTGGAGAAAGAGATGAATTCCAACGTGCAATGGACGATGGAGAACCCAGTGGAACAGCTGGAGTACCAATGTTAGAAGTGCTGAAAAAACAAGCACTAAAAAATACTACGGTTGTTGTTACACGATACTTTGGTGGTACAAAACTAGGTGCCGGAGGACTTGTTCGTGCTTATACAGGTGCTGTTGCAGAAGGGCTTAAAGCAATCGGTGTTGTACAAGCTAGCTTAGAAACAATTTTAAAAGTGACAATTGATTATTCTACTGTTGGAAAATTAGAATACTATCTTGAAACAAATACTATTTCTGTAGTTGATAAAGAATTTACAGATGTAGTAGCGATTCATTGTAGCTTACCTGTTGAAGAAGTAGAATCTTTCCAAGAATCTGTGATTGAATTATTACAAAACAAAGTCCAATTCGAAGAACTAGGACAACAATATATCGAAAGACTCATTTCGTCAGATGGAGAATAAAAAATGTGGAGCGAACAGCTCCACATTTTTTATTATTTTCGCATTAGCATAGCCAAGAGACCCCGAAGGGGGCTACTGGCGTCCCTTGCTACTACAGAAAAATCATTCTTTACTCAAACTGAGCTCTATATAAACCAGCATAAAATCCTTGTTTTGCCAACAATTCTTCATGTGTTCCTTGCTCAATTACATTCCCTTTTTGCATTACTAAAATCTTATCCGCATTACGGATCGTTGATAGACGGTGCGCAATAACAAACGACGTCTTATGTTCCATAATATGATCCATCGCTTTTTGAATTTGCATTTCCGTTCTTGTATCTACATTCGAAGTTGCTTCATCTAAAATGAAAACAGATGGTGAGGCTAAAATAGCACGAGCAATCGTTAATAATTGCTTTTGCCCTCCAGAAATATTATCTGTTTCTTCCGTAATATACGTATCATATCCATCTGGTAATTTACGAATAAAATCATCCGCAAATGCTTGTTTTGCTGCTTGGACTACTTCTTCATCCGTTGCATCTGGACGACTATAACGAATATTTTCTCGAATCGTTCCTTTAAATAACCAAGTGTCTTGTAATACCATTCCTACTTTTGAACGAAGAGAATCCACTTTATAATCTTGAATATTGTGTCCATCAATTTCGATTGCACCACTAGTAATATCATAGAAGCGCATTAATAAATTAATCACAGTCGTTTTACCTGCACCAGTTGGCCCTACAATCGCTACTGTTTCTCCTGCTTTAACATCAATATTCAAATCTTCCATTAATGTTACTTCTGGAGTATAGCCAAATGAAACATGCTTAAATTGAACATCTCCAACAATAGCTGGAAGTTCTTCTTTATCGCCTTCTTCTTCCATTTCTTCTGCATCTAATAATTCAAAAATTCGTTCTGCTGCTGCTAACATAGATTGAGTTAATCCAATCATATTCGCTGCATCTCCCATTGGTTGGCTAATATTTCTCATATATTGTAAGATTGCTTGAATCCCACCGATTGTAATCATTCCACTAGCAGCAAACAATCCACCGACAATCGCTACAAATACATAAACAATATTATTAATTAAACGAGAAATTGGATACATCATTCCTGCAAAGAATTGCGCTTTCCAAGCATGTTCATATAATTCATCATTTAAAGCTTGAAATTCTGCTTGAGAACGTTCTTCATAATTGAAGGCTTTTACAATCTCATGTCCAGCATAATATTCTTCAATATAACCATTTAATCGACCAGTTGTTTCTTGACGATTTGCAAATGCTGTTGAAGATTTCTTTCCAATCAATCCAATAATAAATAGTGAAAGAGGAATCCCTAAAAATCCAATAATCGCCAATGGAATATTAACCGTAAACATCATAATGATAATTCCAAAGAATGTCAGAACCGTTGTAAAAATTTGATTCGATACTTGTGAAAAAGAATCATCAATTGTTTGAATATCATTTGTTGCACGGCTTAATAAGTCCCCTCTTGATTGTTCATCAAAATATCGAACTGGTAAACGTGTGAATTTTTCATCGATTTCTTTTTGTAATCGATAAATAATATCACTAGCAACACGAGACATAAAATATTTCCCTAAAAAGTTTAATCCAGCTGCTAAAATATATAAAATCGCTAAAGTTTTCGCAATCGCAAAAACTCCTTCTAAATCAACAGATGTATAATTAGAAGCAATATAACTTTCACTAATTAACGTTGTTGCATCCCCTAAAATTTTAGGTAATTGAACATCTAAAATAACTGAAATAAGGGATACTACTAGTACAATCGTCACAATCACTCGATCAGGTTTTAAATAACTTAATAATCGTTTTAAGACAGTTTTATTCATGAGTATCCTCCATTTCTTCTAAACTTGATTGAGAATTCATAATTTCTTGATAAATTTGGTTACTTTCTTTCAATTCATCATGAGTTCCAATTCCAACAACATTTCCTTCATGTAATACAATAATTTTTGTAGCATCTGTTACGGATGAAATTCTTTGTGCAACGACAAAAATAATCGATTGTTGATTAATTTCTGCTAAATTCGCACGAAGTTTAGCTTCTGTTTTCGCATCTAATGCAGAGAAGCTATCATCATAAACATAAATCGAAGCCTGTTTTACTAATGCACGAGCAATTGACAATCTTTGTTTTTGTCCTCCAGAGAAATTATCTCCTTTTTGCTCTACGTGTGCATCTAATCCTTCTTCTAAACTAGAAACAAATTCCCACGCTTCTGCTTGTTTTAACGCTTGAATCATTTCTTCATCTGTTGCATGTTCATTTCCGAATCTTAAGTTATCTCGAATACTTCCTTCAAATAACATACGATTTTGAGGGACGAATGCGATTTGCTCGCGTAGTTCTTTTTCTGTAAATTCTTTAATATTTACACCATTCATTAACAACTCTCCAGAAGTTGTATCTAAGAATCGCATTAATAAATTCACTAGGGTAGATTTTCCTGCTCCAGTAGAACCGATAATCGCAATTTTTTCGCCAACTTTTGCTGTGAAGTCGACATGGTTTAGCATTGCTTTTTCTGCTCCTTCATATTTGAAAGAAACATCTTTAAATTCTACTGTATCAATTTTTTCTAAACCATAATCTTCACTCACAAAGGTTTGAATATTTTCTTGTTCTAATACTTCATTAACCCTTTTTGCAGCTACAAGGCCTTGAGGAATCATAATGAAGATAAACGATAGCATTAATAAAGCGACTAACACTAAAACAGAATATTGAATAACTGCCATTAAAGCTCCCACTTCTAATTGAGATGCTTGAATTAAATGAGCCCCCACAAGGACAACCGCTAAATTCGCAAAATTAATTGTAATCATCATTAGTGGCATAATTAAACTGAATTTAATATTCATCCCGAAAATTAATTCACGATATTTCTCATTGACTTTGTCAAATCGTTCTACTTCATACTCGCTCTTATTAAATGCACGAATGACACGAATACCCGTTAATGAATCACGAATAATTTGTGTTAGTGTATCCGTCATTTGACGCATAATTGTAAAGTCTTTAGAAACTGTTTTTACTAATAATGCGACTGCAATTCCTAAAAATGGAATGGATCCTAATAATACTAATGACAATGTAAAGTTCATACGAACAGATAAGATAATAGATCCCACTAACAATAATGGAGCCATTAATACCATACTCATTGAGAATCCTAGTGTTTGAGCTAAACTTTGAATATCTCTTGTTGTACGGTTAATATACGAAGATGTTCCTAATTTTTGGAAATCTTGTGTTGAGAAATGTTGAATTTTTGTAAACATACTCAAACGTAAATCTTTTGATAATCCAGCAGAGAATTTCCCGATAAAACGAACGACTAAAATTGATAACACTAAATCTAAAGTCGAAGTTAGTAACATTAATCCCCCTTGTTGTAAAATCACCGCTTGGTTTTGTTTTAAAATCCCATTGCTTACTAATGAAGCTAAAATGGTTGGAGATAATAAACTCGAACCAACTTGTAGAATCGTTAAAACAACAATTCCTGCTAATAATGCTCGGTATCTACGAACATGATTCATAATTTGTTTCATTTAGTTTCGTCCTTTCTATATGAGAGTGTTTCGATTGGAATACTTTCAATCGTATTAATCATTTTATGGATAACTTGGAAAGCTTGTTCCAATTCTTCTTTTTCTTGAGTTTCTAATATTTTTTGAACCATTTTATAGTTTCTTTTAGAAATAATTTCCCCCATTTCTTTTCCAAATTCTGTCAAGGTTACTAGTGTTACTCGCTTATCCTTTGGATCATTCATTCGAACGATATATCCATGTTTCTCTAAGGAATTGACGAATTGGATTGCTGTTGAAGATTTTATTTCATAGAAACAGCTAATGTCTTTTATGGTTAGTGTTTTGCCAAATTCTGAATCGTAATAATATAAGAGAATTAAGACGTTGTTTTCTCGTATTGTAAGGTTAGGGGCAATACTTCTGAATACGTTCAAATGTTCAATTCTTAAAATTAATTTGATAATGTCATCGAAGATTTGTTTGTTTGTCATTTAGTCTCTCCTTTCGGTTTTGTTTTATTAAAGTGTAACAAATAATAGGTAGGTAGTCAACCTATGTAATATTCAGAAATAATATTTTCACTGTAGCATTTGGACGCCATGAGCCTTGGTCTCATTGCTAAAATTTGAGCCTAAGGTCTCAAATTTTCCAGTAAAGCAATCCATTTTTCAAATGGATTGTTTTACCTTTGCTACGGTGAAAAATTTCTTTCCTCATTCATATACAATTTTTACGTGTATTTAATAAAAATTATTATTAACCAAATAGCAAGGTCGGCAGCAGCCCTGCGGGCTCATGTTTTTGCTACTTCTGAAAAGTATTTCCCTCACTTTTTTGCATGAAAAAAAGGACAAGAATCGTTGTTCTTGTCCTTTTTCACCTATATTCTCTTTTTTTACGAGTTGCTATATGGACGGTTATAATCCCATAATATAGCTAACAAGCCTACTAGAGCTACTAACATTGTTGCAACTCCTGGTTTTCCAACCATTTGATGACCTTTTACTAATACAATTAAGAAGATCACCATTAAGACTACTCGTATCCATATTCTAACTTTTGGATTCATCACATATGCTCCCATCTAATTTCACTTGGTTTCATGATGACTGTTTCATGATTTCCATTGCCATCATAAACTTCAGTTTCTTGTGCTTCATTTGTATTATTGACAATTGCATACAAACCTTTTTCAGGATATGCATGAACTTCAACTGATAAATTAGAAGAATACCATTTTTTGAATTCTTGTTCTTTAGCAGCAGCATAATATAATGCTCGAAGTAATAATCTTGTATTTTCTGGACTATAAGGTAAGCCTGCAAGATAAACTCCACGTCCTTTTCCATAAGGATTAGCTGCTAAATGAATTTCACCGAATTCTTTTCCTTCAGCATTCGCTGGCATTACAATTCCTTCTACTTCTTGGGAAACTTTTGGATTACTGAATTCTAATACTTCTGTATGTTCCGTTAATCCATAGACATTCTTCATTCCTTCTCCGAAATCGATTTTGCGTACATCTTTAATATCTTCTGTAATGAAGTGAGTGTCTAATTCTTTTGTAAAGTATTTATCAGTAGATAAGCTATAGCCCATTTCACGTTCTACCCCTAGAACATCTGCTAATTGGAAATATCTACCTTGATGATGAACAGCTGTTGGTTCTCCTACTCCAACAAATCCTCCACCATTGTATACAAATTGACGAATTTTAGTGAGTAGTTCTGGATTTTTCCAAACATCTCCACCACTAAATGCAGTTCCGGCATCACCAGCATTAATAATAACATCCACGTCTTTTAAGACATCGGTAGTCAAAACGTCTTCAAAACTAATGAATTGAACATCGACGCTCGCACCACTTAATGCTTCCATGATTCCTAAATATGAATAAATTTGTTTGTATGGTAATTCATGCGCCACCATATGAGATTGCCATGTACGTAATTTACCCCAAGCATTTAGAATTGCTACTCTCAAGCCTACATATGGTTTTGTATGTTTCACAACATCATAAATTTCTCTAAATTCATCTGTCACTTGTTCAATGTAATCTACAAATTTAGGGAATTGATAAGCTAAACTTAAGTAACCGCCATATCCAATACGATCGACTGGATTTCTCATAATTGCACGTCTTGCTGATAACCAGTTTTTATTCGCTTCAATCGTTGGATCATTTCCTTCTCTAAATACATCTGGGAAGAAGTATGGTAAGAATCTTCCTTCTGTGTATTTAACATGAGGAATATCAGAAATCATACGTAAAGTTGCTCCTCCCCCTACAGAACCTACAACAGCATCTAAACCAATTTCTTTGAAATATTTTCCATATGGTTCTGTACCAATCCAGTTATCTCCTAGGAACATCATTGCTTCTTTTCCTGCATCATGTGCAAGATCTACTAATTTCTTCGCTTCTGTTGCTACGAATTTTTGAATAAAATCGATATAGTCTAAATAAGCTTTACTTGGTGTTCTAAATGTTGAATTATAATATCCTTCATCTACAATATCTTCCGCTCTTAAGCGATAGCCTTTTTCTTTTGCGAAAGCTTCTAAAGCTGCTACAGAAACGCTAGCGCCATATCCAAACCAATCTACAAATTTCTCTTTTCCTAATTGATTAAAAATCAATGTAAAATGATAGAAGAAAGTTGTAAATCGAACAACATCTGTATCTGGATTTTCTTTTAACCAATTTTTTAAATATGTTTGCATATATTCATTTGAAGCAGGTTGACGCACATCAAATGGAATATCATGAGGAACATTTCCCCAATTATTTGTAATATGATTATACATTTGAGTTGGATCCCAAATGGCATATACTAAGAAGGACACCGTATATTCATGAAAAGCTTCTGCTCCATGAACTGTAATAATATCCCTTTCTTTATCTAATTCCCAATTTTCTACGCTAACCACTTTCCCAGTTGTACGGTCAATGACTTCCCAATAAAGTTTTTCATCATGAACATAATCTGGTTGAACTTGATCTGTAAAATATCCATCCATAAATGGAATTTCTAATTCATTTGAAGTTGCTAGATGAAATTTAGACATCACATAAATTTGTTGACATTCTTCCATATGTTTTTCAGCAAATTCATTATGATTTCTTGCAACAAAATACGTTGTATAAATTTTTGCATCTAATTGTTTTGTTGCTTCATCTAACTTCGTTCCATCACTATCACGAATGGCATCTGCTCCCCAACGTTCGATTAGTTCTTTTGTTTCTTTCAAGAAATTAGCCTGACTTGGTAATGTTAAACGTCCCTTCGTTTTACTCATGGTGTTTCTCCTCTCCTACTCTTTAGAACCACCTAAGGTCATTCCTTGTGTTAATTTATTTTGAACAAGAATATATAAAATCAATGTTGGTAACATGACTAATACCATCCCTGCATACATTTGACCGTATTGCGCTGCACCACGTTGAGCTTGTAATAAGTTTTTCAACCCAACCGGTAATGTTTGACTCTTACCAGGCATTAATGTTAAAGCAATGATATATTCATTCCAAAATGATAAGAAATTAAATAAAATAACTGTAATAATACTTGGTCTTGCCATTGGTGTCATAACTTTAAACATTGTTGTGAAATAACCAGCTCCATCGATAGCTGCTGCTTCTTCAAATGTTGTTGGTAAAGTTTTGAAGAAGTTCGATAATAAGTAAATCGTAAATGGTAGCGATGTTGCTGCATACACAACTGCTAGAACAAAAATATTATTTAAGAAGAAGCCATTTGCGATTCCAAATGATTTTAATCCTTTATCCCAATCTAGTAGCATTAAAAAGATTGGAACAACAATATAGTTTACGTTAATGAATAATCCACCTTTTAGAAGTGTATTAATGAGTTTGCTTCCAGGGAATTTAAATCTTGCTAATACATAAGCAGCTGGAATCGCAACGGCTACTAAAATGATTAATGCTAATGCTGTAACGATGACAGAATTTAACATATAATCTCCCATTTTTGCACTTGTCCATGCATCAATAAAGTTTTGGAAATAAAATCCTTTAGGTGCTGTCCATGGACTACCATAAAACTCACTATTTTGCTTAATTGATGCGACAAATACCCAACCAACAGGCACAATAATGGAAATGGCTAATGTAATTAACGCTACATAAATAAATGCTTTATATAAGCGCTCAAATGAACGAGTTTGCATTTTCATAATATGCCTCCTAATATTCTAGAATGTCACGTTTTGTAATGTGACTTACGATACCTGATAATCCAAATGAGAAGATAAATACAACTACCCCAATTGCCATCCCATATCCATAAGATGAGTTCGTATATGCTTGGTTAAACATGTAGCTTAAGAATACTTCTGTTGAACCATCTGGACCACCATTTGTTAAAATTTGTACTAATAAGAAACTTAAGTTAATCGTACTAATAATAAAGAATGTTAATGTTGTACGAATACTGTTCCAAATTAATGGTAATGTTACATTGAAGAATTTACCAATTTTCCCTGCACCGTCTAAATCAGCTGCTTCATATAAACTTGATGGAATATTAGCCATACCAGCCATATACATTACCATATAATACCCAATCGCTTGCCAAATTAAGGCAAATGCTAAGGAATAAATTACAACACCTTGATCTCCCAACCATAAGCGTTCTAAAGCTGTTGGTAAAATGGCATTTAATAAACCACCATTTGGATCATAGATAGCTGCAAATAAACCAGCAATAACTACGATTGATAAAATATTCGGAATGTAGAAAATAATTCTAAAGAAATTATTTCCACGAATTTTCTCAGTTGTTAAAATGGAAGCAAATAATACTGCTAAAACAACTGTTACAATCGTTACAATGACAATTAGTAAAATGGTATTTTGAATTGTTCTTGAAAAATTCTCATCTTTCCATAAAGTTACAAAATTATCAAACCCAACAAATTGTTTATTCTTAGAAAATCCACCCCAACGATACATAGACATTCTAAACACCTCAATCGTTGGATAAATTAAGAAAGTAAGAAATAATATAATGGCAGGTAATATACATGCTAGGATAAATCCAGCACGTTCTTTTTTCCGACGATTATTCATCTTCATGCTCCTATCTTTTCTTTAAGTATAAAATAAAGCTGGGAATGGCAACCTCCTGAAAGAAAACTCTTGGAACTTTGAAACTACTTAAAACTGAGTTTATCTTCCCGAAAGAGCCTCTTTTCCCAGCTCCTTTTTTATCCATTCATACTAGTTGAAGAATTATTTTTCTACAGCCGCACTTAATTTTTGGCTAACTTCTTCAACTGATTTTTGCCAATCAGCTACAGATTTTTGACCAGATGCTACAGAGTCGATTTGACCGTATAATGTTTCTTTCATGTTAACACCTTCAACTGGTTTTGTAGCAATAAAGTTACCATTGATAACTCCGTCAACTTCATCTACAACTTTGTATAAGCTTTGTAATTCAGCAGGTAATTTACTTGTTACACCTTGAATTGGTTGAGCAGCATTGTGTTTAGCAAAGATTGCTGCTGCTTTATCAGAATATAAGAATGATAAGAATTCTTTAGCTTCTTTTTTGTTTGTTGCTGCTTCTGGAACCCAGATGTGTTCGAAGAATGAGTAAACGAAACGTTTGCCACCTTTTTCGATTGCTGGAGCAGCATTCATAGCCCATTTGAATCCATCAGCACGAGGAGCATCTTTCATTTCTCCAACTACCCATGTACCATTTGGCATGAATAAAGCTTTGTTATCTAATAATAATTGTTGGTTCTTAGTAAAGCTTTGTGGGTTAGCATTTGCTACTGTTGAAGGTTCAACATTTTTCACTAATTCGCCTAATGCATTGAATGCTTTAGTTGCGCCATCAGAAGTGAAAATTCCTTTTTCATAGCTCATTGCTTTATTGAATAAGTCAACACCACCAGCATTTGCTAATAATGCAGGGAAGAAGCTATCTAAATATCCAGTTGTTGGATAAGTGAATAATGAGATTCCTTCTGCTTTTGCTTTTTCTGCTAATTCTTTCATAGCTGGCATATCTTTTGGAACTTCCCAACCTTTTTGTTTGAATAATCCTTCGTTATAGAATAAACCTGTTGGAGCATAGAACATTGGAGCTAAATAGTGTTTTCCATCACGATATGGATCTGTAACTGTAGAACCTAACACACCATTTAATAATTTTTCAGAAACTTTTTTGTCTTCTCCATACACTTTCATATCGAATAAGTCAGAGATATCTGCTAAGCCTTTTTCTTTAATCAATGTTTCAGGTAAAGCTTTTTTACGTCCTAATGCAAGCATTACTACATCTGGGAAATCTCCAGCTTTCATTTTTGGTGAAAGCTCATCTTCCAATTCTTTACTAGATTGTAATTCAACTTTTACATTTGGATTAGCTTCTTCATAAGCTTTAATTAACTCAGGCCACATTTCTTTCCCATACCCTGATTCAAGAGCTGCTAATTTGATTGTTTTCTTTTCACCAGTTTTAGTTTCAGCTGGTTTATCAGAAGTTGTTGATTTATTACAAGCCACTAAACCAACAGTTGCCAAAAGAGCTGCACTTGATAACATTAATTTCTTTTTCATAAATATTCCTCCTGTTTTCTCGAAAATTTTTGATTTTCGAAAGGTTATTCTTTTTTACCTCGACATCATAATACTACTAATAAAACGTTTACACAATTATTATATTGCTCTTTTTTATTAAAATATTGCTTTTTTAATAAATTTTCCAGGAAGAATTCTTATTTTAAATATTTCTCAATTTACATATATATTTTTTTAATTAATCTCAGTTTTATATCAATAAAAAAAGAGTTAAGTATTCACTCAACTCTTATCATTTACCACTCTTTTGGACTCCATAATTGTCCATCTAACTGTGCTTTATAATGATCCACTCGCTGTTGTTGCTCCACCAATAATTGTTTACAAGCTTCTAAAAAAGCACGTTCTTTGTAATTTTGACATTCTTCTTGCCATGTAGCAATTTGTTCTTCCATCCATTTAGAATCCATCTGCTTCATTCCCCATTTCTGAAAGCATCATCACTAATTCTTCTCTTTCTTGTTTTAATTCTACAAGCCACTCTCTTACTTGTCCTGTATGCGTATTCGTATATTGCTCCAATCGCTCCATCATCCATTGTTCCTTTTCACTAAAATGATGAGAGCCATTTTCTAAATAATACAAGTAATCTACTAGTAGTTGTTGCTTTTGAGCTTCAGACAAATATTGAAATTGATAGATGACAAATGGAGTTTGATAATCCCATCTTAATTGATTGGCTAATGCTTGATAAGGTCTCAATAACTCTTCGATTCCAAATCCTACCGAACCACCTGCTGTATAGCGGTCTTGTTTTGCACCAACTGTTACGACTATTCCAAATTCTTTCTTTTTTCCTTTTTGAGATAAATTCAACGTCAACACTTCATCCATCCATTGCTTCATCACACTTGGACATTGATACCAATACAAAGGAAATTGAAAAATAATTCTGTCTGCATCTTGAAGGCATGCACGTTCTAAAGTTTTATCAAAATGCTCACTTTCCTGTTCTGCTAGTATTGATTCTAAATGACGTACTTGAATCTGTTCTTCTCCTTTAACAGCCGCTAATAAAAATTGCTGTGAAGAGGATTGAGCTACATCAGGATGACTCATAATAATTAGAGTTTTTGTCATTGAATTTATCCTTTCTTATATCGATTTAATAATGCTTGACTATTTTCTACAAAATAAGAAATCGCATCTTTTAACGCTGCATCATCTACTACAAATGATGGATGATGCCATTCGTAAGGACAACCTGTTCCAATAAACACAAAACACCCCGGAACATATTCCATATAATTCGCAAAATCTTCTGCTCCTAAAGTTAATTCAGGAGTCACTACTGTCGCAAATTGTTCTGTTGTTTCTTTTACAATCTCTGTCACTTCTTCATCATTATCCACTACTGGAGGTGTCATAATCCACTCCATACGTGCTTTTTGTCCATAAACAGCAGCCATTTGATGCACCATATGATCCATTAAACTACGAATTTTCTCTTGATCTTTTTTATAAAAAGTACGAATCGTTCCTTCAAAGAAAACACGCTCTGGAATAACATTCCAAGTATTTCCCCCTTCAATATGAGAAATACTCAATACTGTAGGTGACAACGGTGAAACATGACGACTTACAATCGCTTGTAAATTTGTAATAATCTGACAGGCCGTAACAATTGGATCATTTCCATTATGTGGAGCTGCCGCATGAGTTCCTACCCCTTTTAATTCCACAGAAAATTGTCCTACAGCAGCCATCAATGGTCCAGATTTAATGCCAATTGTTCCAACAGGTAATTCAGGCTTATTATGGAATCCAATAATGACATCGACTCCCTCTAATACACCTTCAGCAATTAAAGCACGAGCGCCACGATTCATTTCTTCTGCTGGTTGGAAAATGAATCGAATTTTCCCGTTTAAACTTTCTTCTTTTTCTTTTAAAATTTTCGCAGCCATTAATAAACTTGCTGTATGAAAATCATGCCCACAAGCATGCATCACTCCATCATGCTCTGAACGATAGTCTAAATCCGTTTGTTCATGAATCGGTAATGCGTCCATATCTGCACGAAGCGCAATAACGGGACCTTCTTTCGTTCCAATTTCAGCAACAACACCTGTTGGTGTTTTTAAAGGACGATAAGAAATCCCCCATTCCGTCAATTTTTCTTGAATAAATGCTGTCGTTTTAAATTCTTGTTCGGATAATTCCGGATAGCGGTGTAAAGTACGTCTGATTTTTACCGCTTCTTGAATCCATTCTTCTTTCATAACAATCACCTCTTAAAAATCACTTTTTTTCATTTTACTACAAAAAAAGTAAAAAAACATGAGGAAACGCCTAAAGCTCCCTCATGTCTGTGTTTATATAATTTCTTCTTTATTTAACTTTTTGGATAATAATTTTATCTCCATCAAATTTCAAATTTACGGATTGATTTTCTTCAGTAACACCCATTGATTTTAACCAAACAAGAGGTATAGCCACTCGAGAACTAAATCTGCCATCACCATTTTTAAATAACGTTCTTTCAACTATTTTAACATCATCAAAAATATTCACACCATTTTCCCATAATTCGTATGCCGGGATATCTAGGTCTTCATTCCAATAAACTGCATGCCCTTTAACATCAACTTTTACACTTTCAAATAGTTGCTTATTATGCTCAAGCACTGTCATATAATCCAACTCTTCGAATAAATTCTTTACATCGTATTCTTTCTCAATTCGATTGTTAAATCTAACGAATAATTTACAATTATCTAACGGCTTAACAGATATAACTCTAATATCAAACATATTATTCTCCAATCTATTTTTTGAATTATAAAGAAGGAAGTTTTTCAATTTTTTTCGTTTTCCACATCTCCATAATTTTTTCACGATATTGTTCAGCCCACTCTCTCACTAGTTCTTGAGCTTTTTTTGGAAGATCCCCATAAATCATTTCAAGAGTCTGAATATCAAAAGCACCATCATACTCCCCATAATAAGCATGAAAATGCGGCGGGTTATGGTCATTAAAGTAAATTTTAATAATAATTCCGTAAAATCTTGCTATTTCTGGCATTCTCATCATCTCCTTATGTATACACTAACATAGTCGGACGACTTTTTCAACTTTTATTCGATATTAAAGCAATTCTAAACGCACTCTCATATTCTTCCGTCAAGAAAAGAATAGACTTCTTACCGTAGCTCGAGTATTATCAGCCATTCTTTCGGCTGATAATACTGGAAAATTCGAGACCTTAG
>NZ_CAUUHX010000042.1:0-17359 GCF_963545075.1 uncultured Granulicatella sp. | reverse complement strand
TTCTCAGACTAAATTCAACTGATTTCTAAACTAGAATTTAGATTGAGAATTTACCCTTTGAATGGTACTTTTTATGGAAAAATTTTATAAAACAAATGAAGTAGTTTTAATTTGCTTATGGTAATATTTTTTACGGAATTCCAATAATTGAGCTAATACAAGATCAACCATCTCACCATAAGTCATTGAAATTTCAGTTATTTTGTATTCTAATTCATCTTCAGATATCTTATGACCATTATCATCTACATATTCAACAGTATCGTTTTCATTACGATATGATAATAAAAATTTTTGTTGAAACTCTGGATAATACGTAAATGAAGCATAGATTGTATTCTTTTCTCTAAAATTTGATGCACAAGTTAATACTTCTGAAGTAAATTCTTTTAAATAATCATGCAATTCATCAATTTCTCGTTGATTCATCTCAATCACTCCTTTACATCATTATACTAAATACCTTCACTATTTCAACAGAAACTTTCATTATGTTAAAAACTATACTACAATATGAAAAAGGAGGTAATTTATGAATGCCTATTTATCAATTGAACACCCTAAGTCTTCTTCTCCTATTTTAATCTCGATTCCACATTCTGGCATTGAAATACCTGAATTAATTCAAAATCGAATGAATCTTCAAGCAAGAAGAATTCATACTGATTGGCATGTTGATTTATTAGTAAAAGATTTACCATTTACAAAAGTTTCTACCTCTATTTCTAGATATATTGTTGATGTTAACCGTTCAAAATATACTTCTAAAACATCCACACTTCCAATCATTCCAAGATACGATGAATTTGGAATACCATTATTTAAACAATATCCATCAAGAAACTTACAATATGATTGGATTACGAAATATTATACACCTTATTACGATGCAATATTCGAACAAATATCTTTAAAGAAACAAAATAATGCAATCGTTTGTTTACTAGATTTACACAGTTATGATGATAAACATTTTAAAACAGATAAGATTATTATCAGTACTAGAAATGGAGCAAGTATTTCAAAAGAATCATTTGAGTTTATTGTAGATTGTTTTAAAAAAGAAGAATTATCGATTCAAGTAGATATGCCCTTTAAGGGTGGAAATATTATTCATGAAATTTCCAAACAAGCAAATGTAGAGGCGATTCAAATTGAAATCCCCTATTCCCTCTATCTCGACAACAATAAATTAGATACTCAAAAAGCTAATAACTTACAAGAAAAGCTACTACGAGTGTTCTTACAAATTGAAGATTATTATAAAAAATAGACGACAGAAGTCGTCTATTTTGCTTTTCTATTAAAAATCAAATAAAGATAATTGATTTTCATCTGGTAAGTCATCTAATACTTTATTTTCAGTCATGTAATCAATTAAAGTTTTAGAAACTTTTCCACGTGTTGCTAAATCTTTTTTAGAAATAAATGGTTGTTCTTGTCTTGCTTCAACTATTTTATTCGCTACGTTCAACCCTAATCCTGGAATCGATCTAAATGGAGCAATTAAACTATCTCCTTCAATCACAAAATTCACAGAATCTGATTTTTCAATATCTACCATTTTGAAGCTAAAGCCACGTTCACACATTTCATTAGCTAATTCAAGTACGGTTAATAAGTTTACTTCTTTTGTACTTGCATCATTGCCTTTATCTCGAATTTCCTTCATTCTTTGCTTAATCATTTCTTTTCCTTGTGACATCGCCACAATATCAAAGTCTTGAGCACGAACTGAGAAATATGCACAGTAATATAATAAAGGTTTATGAACTTTAAACCATGCTACACGTAAAGCCATTAATACATAGGCTGCCGCATGGGCTTTCGGGAACATGTACTTAATCTTCAAGCATGATTCAATATACCACTCTGGAACATTATTTTCTCGCATCATTGCTTGATACTCATCTGTAATTCCCTTTCCTTTACGTACTCCCTCCATAATTTTGAAGGCTGCACCATTTTCAACACCTTTATGAATTAAGTACACCATAATGTCGTCACGACATCCAATTACTTCAGAAAGTGGGATGCCATGTAGTCGAATTAATTCTTCTGCATTACCAAGATATACGTCTGTACCATGAGATAGTCCTGAGATTTGTAGTAACTCTGTAAAGGTAGTTGGTTTTGTTTGTTCTAACATTCCACGTACAAATTTTGTACCAAACTCAGGAATTCCAAGTGTACCCGTATTCGAATCAATTTGTTCTGGAGTAACGCCTAACACTTCTGTTCCACCGAATATTTTCATTACTTCTGGATCATCTGGTGGAATATCCTTCGGTTCAATTCCTGATAAATCTTGTAACATTCTAATTACGGTAGGATCATCGTGTCCAAGTATATCGAGTTTTAACACATTATCATGGATGGAATGGAAATCAAAGTGAGTCGTTTTCCACTCTGCATTTTGGTCATCTGCTGGGAATTGGATTGGAGTAAAGTCATACACATCCATATAATCTGGAATTACAATAATCCCCCCTGGGTGTTGTCCGGTACTTCTTTTAACACCTGTACACCCTTTTGCTAAACGATCAATTTCTGCTTGTCTAAATTCTAATCCTAAATCTCGTTCATATCCTTTTACATAACCAAAGGCTGTTTTATCCGCAACAGTACCAATCGTTCCAGCACGATACACATAATCTTCTCCGAATAATACTTTTGTATAGTTATGCGCTTGTGGTTGATATTCCCCTGAGAAGTTTAAATCGATATCGGGTACTTTATCTCCATAGAATCCTAAGAACGTTTCAAATGGAATATCATGTCCATCTTTTGCAAGACGTGTTCCACATTTTGGACAATCTTTTTCTGGTAAGTCGAAACCTGAACCGACAGAACCGTCATCGAAAAATTCTGAATAACAACAGTTTGGGCAACGATAATGTGGCGCTAATGGATTTACTTCGGTAATACCCGTTAAAGTCGCTACTAAAGAAGAACCAACTGATCCACGAGAACCTACTAAATACCCATCTTCATTACTCTTATGCACTAATTTTTGAGAAATTAAGTAAATAACGGAAAATCCATTTCCGATAATACTCTTTAACTCTTTATCAATACGTTTTTCAACAATTTCTGGTAATTCTTCCCCATACCATTCATGAGCTTTATCATAACTTAATTTCGTAATTTCGTCTTCTGCCCCTTCAATTTTAGGCGTATATAAGTCATCTTTAATCGGAATAATGACTTCTAGCTGATCATTGACCCAATGAGTGTTTGTTACAACAACTTCAAAAGCTTTCTCTTCTCCTAAAAAGGCAAATTCATCTAGCATTTCATTGGTCGTTCTAAAATGTACATCTGGATAATTTAATTTTTGTCCATTATTCACAGATGTTAGTAAGATTTCTCGATAGATTTTATCTTCAGGATTTAAATAGTGAACATTCCCTGTTGCGACAACCGGAATATTTAATTCTTCTCCTAATTTCACCAGATTTTTAATGATTTCTTCTAGATGATGTTCATTTCGAATGAGTTCTTTATCGATTAATGGGCGATAAACCGCTTTTGGCATAATTTCAATATAATCATAAAATTTAGCCTTTTCTTTAGCTTCTTCATAGCCTTTTTGCATCATTGCTTCAAAGACTTCCCCTTCGCTACATCCAGAACCAATTAAAAATGAATCTCTCTTCTCAATTAACATGCTACGCAAAATACGAGGAACTCTGTAAAAATATTGTACATTTGAAGCTGACACTACTTTAAAGAGTTCTTTCAATCCTGCTTGATGCTTAGCAAAAATCGTTGCGTGGAATGGGCGACCATTTTTGAACACTTCTTCTGGATGTAAATTCGTATTCAATTGGTCATGATAAATGAGCCCATGATCATTCGCAGCTTCTTTTAAGAAAATATGACATAAATGTCCTGTTGTTTCTGAGTCAAATACCGCACGGTGATGTTGTTCTAAGGCAACATTATAACGTTTTGCTAAAGTATTTAAACGGTGAGATTTTAATTGTGGGTGTAATAATCTGGATAATTCTAATGTATCAATAACCGGTTGTGTTGTTTTCTCTAATCCTTCTTTTTCATATCCAGTATTTAAGAATCCCATATCGAAACTCGCATTGTGCGCCACTAAAATTGTATCTTTTGTAAATTCAGCAAATTCTTTTAGGACTTGAGCTTGTGATTTAGAGCCACGAACCATATCATCTGTAATTCCTGTTAATTGAATCGTAGTCGCAGATAAAGGATGCCCTGGGTCAATAAATTCTTCAAACTTATCAATTACATTTCCTTTATGCATTTTTACAGCTGCTAATTCAATAATGGAATCATAAATCGCTGATAAACCAGTTGTTTCCACGTCAAAAACAACATAAGTCGCATCTTCTAATAAAATATGTTGAGGATTATAAGCAACATTGACTTGGTCATCAACAATATTTCCTTCTAAACCATATAAGATTTTAATATTATTTCCTTTTCCTGCTCCATGAGCTTCTGGATAAGATTGTAAGTTTGCATGGTCTGTAATGGCTACAGCAGGATGCCCCCATTTAGCTGCTTGTTTCACTAAATCACTCGCAGAATTTGTGGCATCCATGACTGACATATTTGTATGCAAATGCAATTCAATACGTTTTTGGTCGTCTGGAGCACGATCGATTCGCCCAATATGATCCACTTTATTCATATCACGAACAATCATATTTAATTCTTGAGAAAATTTATTAATTTCAATATTTCCGTACGCTTTGACCCATGTTCCTTTTTTCAAGGCTGCTAAACGTTCTTCATCTTCAGCTGTTGATGGGAATAAAGTTGCACCAATCGATGAAGTGTAATCTGTCATTTTAATATTAGCAAAGGACTTTCCACTTGCTTTTCTTGTACGTATTTCAATATCAAAAATTTGTGCTTCAACTAATACATTTCGCTCTTCTTCATAAATATCCGCAATCTCTCTTGTTTCTAAATTACTACGAATCGCTTTTCCATATAAAATAGATGAATCTGTATTAACTGCAACAGGTTTCGAAGCTGCGGCTTCTTGAACTTCTTTTTGTTGAACAGCTTTTTCCTGATATTCTTGTTCAATCGTTTCATGTTTGATTCGTAACTCTTCTTCTAATTGACTACCTAATTCGTCATTGACGATAATATCCACACCCATTTTTGGAAAACCAAAATTCTCAAAATATTGTTGAATTTTTTTGATGTAATTTTCATTCACATGGGATTTAGTAATTTCATTTGGGCAATGAAATTGTATTTTCTTCTGATTCCAAGTAGGAATTTGTCCTGAAAGTAATTGGACAACAAGAGGTGATTCTTGTTGTAATTGGAAGAGAACCATTTCCCAATACGCTTGAATTTGTTCTTGTGTAATTTGAGATTCTTCTCTTGTTTTAACTACTAATCTTACTTGAGCAATTTTTTCATAGGTCTGTTTTAATTGTTCATAGAAACGTTTAAATTTTTCATACTGAACAACTTGATTCGTCTCAATATTAAAGCACCATTCTGGAATACTTTTTGTAATATCAATTTTAGTTAATGAGGCTTGATCAAAATCTGGTTGTAAAAACTCATCCGTATCTAACTGCAATTGATTCATTAATGTTAAAAATAATTGTTGTTGATGTTCTGACACTTCATCACTCCTCTCTAAAACTGAAAAAATAAGTGTGGTTTTCTATTATGTTACTATAGAAAACCATCACTTACCTCCTGTTCATTGTTAAAATAATTTACTAATATCATTCCATGTTACTAAAATCATTAAAATGATTAAAAATACTGCCCCGGCAATTGTAATATAAGATTCATATTCCGGATTTAGAGGTTTCTTACGAATCCCTTCGATGATATTTAACACTAATTTACCTCCATCTAAAGCTGGAATTGGTAATAAATTCATCATTCCTAAATTGGCACTAATTAATCCTAAAAAATTCAAAACAGAAACAACGCCGCTTTGAGCCACTTGAGAAGTTAGTGAGAACATTGCTACTGGACCACCTAAATGATTAATAGAAAATCCTTTTGTAAAGAATGATGCAATCGTTAGGAAAACGGAACTAATAACAAACCATGTTTGAGTGAATCCATAAAGTACTTTAGACAATACATCTGTTTTCTTCGCAGATTCAATTCCTAAAACACCGACTTTAGATCCATCTGATAAATCATACGCTTTAGGCGTTACAACAATCGTTTGTTGATTTCCATTTCGTTCAATCACCAGTTTCGTTTCAAGGTCAGCACGTGGAGAAATTTGTTTACTAATGTCTCCCCATTTTTGAACTGATTGTCCTTCAATTTCAATAATTTTATCTCCAACTTGTAATCCTGCTACTTGAGCTGCAGATTCACTTGCAAAATTTCCAACTACTGCTTCATTAGAAGGAACTCCTCCTGCTAAAAATGCCACGATAATAAATGTAATAATCGATAAAATAAAATTATTCATTGGTCCCGCAAAGTTCGTTAACATACGGTCTTTTAAACTTGCAGAATTAAACTGACGTTCAATCGGAGCAACAACTACTTCGGTTCCATCTTCTTCGATAATAGTAGCTGTTTTAGAAACGGGTAATATTTCTAATTCTTCTTTTTGAGGTTTATATCCTCTTACTTCCATTTTATCTTGCAAATCACAAGATTCAATTTGGAAAGGAAGCCCTTGTTCTAATTCAGTTGATGGATCAAATGAAATTTGCTGAACAATTCCATCTTCTAATCGAAGTGTCACCATCATACCCGGTTTAATCTCTTGATCACTTTCCTCATGACCCGCCATACGAACATATCCACCAACGGGTAGTAATCGTAATGTATAAACCGTCTCACCTTTACGAACTTGGAATACTTTTGGTCCCATTCCAATCGCAAATTCTTTTACTAAAATACCTGCACGTTTTGCAAAATAAAAGTGTCCAAATTCATGAATAATGACAATAACACCAAATACAAATAAAAATGCAATAATTGTTTTAATCATATGTCCTCCTTAATGAGTACCGATAAATTTCAATACAATTTGAAACATAAACATTGCGAAAAATGTTGAATCAAATCGATCTAATACTCCTCCATGACCTGGAAAGATATTTCCAGAATCTTTTACATTAAATCTACGTTTATAAGCAGATTCTACTAAATCTCCTAATTGTCCAAAAACTGATAAGGCAATCATTAAAATCGTCATTTCGATAAAATGAAATCCTAATGGATTAAATAATTTTAAAGCAATCGTTCCTAATCCAATTGCTCCAATCACTCCACCGATGGATCCTTCAATCGTTTTGTTTGGGCTAATAGCAGGAGCTAATTTATGCTTTCCAAAACTTCTTCCTGTAAAATAAGCAAACGTATCTGTCCCCCAAATAATACAAAAGACAAAAACGACCATTCCAAAACCATATTCACGGACAAATAAAATTCCGGAAAATCCGCCGCCAACATATAAAGCAATGAGAGATAAGAAACTCACATCTTCTATTGATAGAGTCTCACTTTTATAAACGGTTAACGACATTAATAACATCACACATAGGAAGAAAATATAAAAGAAATCCACTCCTACGGGTAATTCAATAATCGGCGCTCTTGCAAAAATAATCGATAGTGTAGCTATAAGCGTTAAGATTCCTTCAATCGAAACAATCGATAATTTCTTCATCTGAAAAAATTCAAAAATAGCTACGAAGGATAAAAATCCAATAACAACTTTAAGTAAAGTTCCCCCAATAACTAATGCAGGAACAAACAACATCAAGGCAACAATGGCAGTGATGATACGTGTCTTCATGAAATTAATCCTCCATATCGTCTCTGACGTTTCTGGTACGTTAAAATTGCTTCTTCTAAATCTTCTTTACTAAAATCTGGCCAAAAAATATCTGTAAAATAATATTCGCTATACGCTAATTGCCATAAAAGAAAATTACTTAACCGTTGTTCTCCACTTGTACGAATCATTAAGTCCGGTTCTGATAACTCTCCTAAAAAATTCGTTTGTAAATGATTAGCAAATAGTTCTTCATCAATTGAATCTGCATCATACTCACCGTTTGAAACATCCACTGCAATTTCTTTTACTGCTTGAAGAATTTCTGCTCTTGATCCATAATTTAAAGCAAAACATAGAGTCATTCCTGTATTGTCTTTTGTATCCTCTACTGCTTTTTCAACAACTCTTCTTGTTGCTTCTGGTAATTGATCCGTAAAACCAATTAAACGAATACGCATATTTCTCTCTTGCAATTCTGGCATGAATGAACTGAAAAAGTCTCCAGGAAGTTTCATTAAAAAACTCACTTCTTCGGTTGGTCTCTTCCAATTTTCAGTACTAAAAGCATACATGGTCATTGCTTTGACCCCTAATTCATCAGCAGCAATCACAATTCTTTTAACCGTACTCATTCCCTCTTTATGACCGGCAATTCGAGGTAAATTTCTACTTTTCGCCCAACGTCCATTACCATCCATAATGACAGCAATGTGTTGAGGAATATTTGTTTTATCTAATTCAATAGTTTTTGTTTCTTTTTTCTTTTTCCAAAAAAGCATCATTTCAATTCCTTTACTTATGAAATACTCTCTCATTGTATCAGAAAAACACCTTATTGGGTAGTTATTCCCCCTTCTTTTAACCCATTCTTAGACTTTGCTAGACAAAGTCGTGAATGAAGGTTTCTACCATGGTGTTCTTAGGAAAAAAATGGTATAATGCTAAAGGATAAAAGCATATTAGGAGGTAGAAAAACAAAATGATTACAATGAAAGATATTGTATTAGAAGGTCACCCTGCTTTAAGAAAACGTGCAGAAAAAATTAGTTTTCCATTATCAGATGACTTGCAACATTTAGCAAAAGAAATGCTAGAATTTTTACATAATAGTCAAGACGAAGAAATTGCTGCAAAATATGAATTACGTGCTGGAGTTGGTTTAGCAGCTCCACAATTAGGAAAAGAAATTCAAATGATTGCTCTTTTAATTCCAGGATATGAAGATGAACCTGCTCTACTTGATGAAGTATGGATTAATCCTCGCATTTTAAGAGAATCTGTAAAGAAAACTTGCTTAAAAGAAGGCGAAGGATGTCTATCTGTGAATAGAGACGTTCCTGGAGTCGTATTAAGACCTCAAAGAATTACTGTAAAATATTTCACAACAGAAGGTGAAGAAAAAGTTAAAACTTTGACGGATTATGAAGCCATTGTGGTTCAGCACGAAATTGATCACTTAAACGGAGTTATGTTCTATGATCATATTAATCAAGCTCAACCACAATATATTCCTGAAGGAGCTGTCGTAATTGGATAAGAAAATTGCAGTGATATTTGATTTAGATGATACCCTTTATTCGAAGAGTGAAGTATTTTTTAAAACGTTTTGTCAATTCGCAACACCAAGTATAGATGCTGAAAGTCTCTATTTAACTTATCAAAAAAGAAGTGATGAGGCTTTTGAAAAATTTTCTGCAGGAGAAATTACTCTATCTCAATCGCATCAAGAACGAGTTTCCAATACTTTTAAAGATGTAGGGATTGAGTTATCTGCTGAGAAAATTCAAGCATTTATTAAAGCTTACCAAGACACTTTAAATGCCATTACCCTTTCTGAAGAATGGATTGAAGTATTTCAAAGATGCAATAAAGAATCTTATCAAATCGCTATTTTGACGAATGGTCCAACAAACCATCAAAAAAATAAACTGTATCAATTAAACTTATCCAAGTGGATTCCTGAAGAGTTTTGGTTTATTTCAGAATCAATTCAAGCGAAGAAACCAAGCATTCAAGCTTTTCACCATGTCGAATCAAAAATTTCTGCTGATGAATATTTTATGATTGGAGACGATGTCCAAACAGATATTACTGGAGCTATTCAAGCGAACTGGCATCCGATTCAATTTACAAAATATCATCAAATGGATGCAGGAAATCTATCATGTGATGAAGCTATAGAACCAAAGGAAATCTTTCCTTTAATCCAACAAATACTACACAGATAATTGTACTTAAAGTGTACTTTTGTGTTAAAATAATTTTTGAAAACTATATTGAACAAATAAGGAGTTATAAAATGATTTTTAAAATTACTTACCAACCATCAAAAACTGAAGCACCACGTCGTGAAAATACTCTATCACTATACGTAGAAGCTCAAGATAAAGTTGAAGCTCGTCGTTTAGTGGACGAAAATACTGAATACAATGTGGAGTTCATTCAAGCATTAGATGAAAAACATCTAGCTTATGAACAAAAAAATCCTGATTTCAAAGTTACGGTATTTAACTAATGAAACCAACAATCAAAAATAATGAAACGGGCGTATTCGCTTTTGGTGGTTTAGGTGAAATCGGAAAGAATACCTATGGCGTCCAATTCCAGGATGAATTAATTATTCTAGATGCTGGAATTAAATTCCCTGAAGATGATTTATTAGGAATTGACTATGTTATTCCTGACTATAGCTACATTATTCAAAACCAAAGTAAAGTTAAAGGTCTCTTCATCTCTCATGGACACGAAGACCATATTGGTGGTATTCCTTTCTTAATTAAACAAGTGAATATTCCAATTTATGCAACTAAATTGGCAATGTCACTCATTCGAAACAAACTTGAAGAACATGGCTTACTTCGAGATGCTATCTTACATGAAATAGATGAAGATTCGGTTATTAAATTTAGAAAAACTCAAGTAAGTTTTTACCGCACTACTCACTCTATTCCAGATGCATTCGGTATTGTCATTAAAACTCCTCCTGGAAATATTGTATTTACAGGAGACTATAAATTCGACTTTACACCAGTAGGACAACCTGCTAACTTACACAAAATGGCTCAAATTGGTGAAGAAGGTGTCCTAGTTCTTTTAGGAGATAGTACAAACTCAGAAGTTCCTGGTTTTACGAAATCAGAACAAGTTGTTGGACAATCCATTAAAGAAATTATTCAACGTGTTGAAGGTCGTATTATTTTCGCTACATTTGCATCGAATGTTTCTCGTTTAAAACAAGTAACAGATGTTGCGGTAGCTACTGGACGAAAAATTGCTGTATTTGGACGCAGTATGGAAGCTAGCTTTGCTACTTCTCGTGAATTAGGATATATTTCTGCACCAGATGATACATTCATCGATGGTCGTGATATTAACCAATATCCTGCTGAAGAAGTGATTATTTTATGTACAGGTTCGCAAGGTGAACCTATGGCTGCCTTAAGTCGTATTGCCAATGGAAATCACCGTCAAATTTCTGTACAACCTGGAGATACGGTTATCTTCTCAAGCTCTCCTATCCCAGGAAATACAGCTGCAGTAAATCGTGTTATTAACTTATTATCTGAAGCTGGAGCTGAAGTCATTCATGGTAAATTAAATAATATCCATACTTCAGGACATGGTTCTCAAGAAGAACAAAAATTAATGTTACGATTAATGAAACCGAAGTATTTCATGCCTGTTCACGGTGAATACAGAATGCAAAAAATTCAAGCGAACTTAGCAAGTCAAGTTGGAATTCCTAAAGAAAATTCATTCATTTTAAGTAATGGAGATATTTTAGCAGTAACAAGTGACTCTGCTCGTCGTGCAGGACATTTCTATGCTGGAGATGTTTATGTAGATGGAAATGGTATCGGAGATATCGGAAATATCGTTTTACGTGACCGTAAAACTTTATCTCAAGATGGTTTAGTTATTGTTGTTGCATCAGTTGATTATGACGAACGTGAATTAGTAACAGGACCTGAGATTTTATCTCGTGGATTCATCTATATGCGTGAGTCCGGTGAATTACTAAATCAAGCGCAACAAATTCTGAAAGAAGAATTACAAGCCTTCATCAATGAAGCTGACGAACCTTTAAATGAGAGATCATTACGTAATCTTATTATCGATACGTTAAATCCTTATTTATATAAACAAACCGCTCGTCGCCCAATGATTTTACCAGTCTTAATGGGTGTTAGCGCAGAAGATGTGGCAGAATAAAACTATAATGAAAAAAGAAACATCTCGCTTTATTAAGCGAGGTGTTTCTTTTCTATAATTGTATGATTTTATTAGCAATATGATTTACAAAACGTTGATCATGTTCAATTAAAACCAAGGTTGGTTTCACTTCTTTAATTAGTTCTTCAATTTGTATTCTTGAAATAACATCAATAAAATTTAGAGGTTCATCCCAAATGTAGAGATGAGCAGGTTTAGAAAGACTAATAGAAATTAGCACTTTCTTTTTTTGACCATCACTGTAGTTTTTCATATTTGTATCAAATAATTCTTTTGGAAAATCTAATTTACTTAAAATTGTTCGACAAGTAGTTTCATCTACTCCATGGCTATGAATATAGTTTATTAAATCACCTTCCAAGGAAGAAGCATCTTGTGAAATATATGAAATTTCTAATTGATTGGCTATTTTTAACTCGCCAATATAATCAAGATATTGACCCATTAAGATTTTTATGAGGGTTGATTTTCCACTACCATTGGGTCCATTTATTGCAATTATATCCCCTTGATGTATTTCAAAATTAATATTAGAAAATAGTTTTCTTTCTCCAAATTGATAACTCAACTCACTAGCAGATACAAGCAAAGATTTATAATGTTGTAAAGGACGAAGGAATAAACTATCTTTTCTTTCAAGATCTTTTAATAAATTTTCTTTTTCTTCGATTGCTTTTTGCTGACGTTTTTCTAAGTTCTTGGTCTTTTGCATCATTTTTGCTGACAACCGTCCGATGTGTCCTTTATCTGGCTTTATACCAGAAATTTTCACACCATTCTTCGTATTTTCAACTTTATTCGACCAAACCTTTGTCTGTCTTGCTGCCTTGTTTAATCGTTCAATCTCACTTTTAATTTTTTCATTTTGATTGAACTCATACTGATCTTTTGCTATTTTATTTTCATACCATGACGTAAAATTACCTGATTGTACATCAATTGAGTTTCGATTAAAAGAAATGACATGATTAATACATCCATCTAAAAAATCTCTATCATGAGAAATCAATAAAAATCCTTTTTTACTCTTCAGATAATCACATACAATTTTTCTTCCATTCACATCAAGATGATTTGTTGGTTCATCAATCAATAAAAATCCATTATCTTTCGTAAATAATATCGCCAAAAGAAGTTTAGTTTGTTCTCCTTTAGAAAGAGTTTCAAATTTTCTTTCCATAAGACTTTCAGCTAACTTCAACTGATGAAGTTCACGATATACTTTCCACTCATCTTCTTGACGTGTCCACTCTTCTAATAATTCCATCCCGGTCTTTGAAAAATCTAGGTGATTTGGAGGAAATTGAACAAATTCAACACTTTTATGAATCTTTCCTTGATAAGATTCTTGATCTAATAATAGCTTAAACAAAGTTGACTTTCCGATTCCATTTCTACCAATTAAACCAGTTTTCCAATCTGTATCTAAAGAAAAACTCACGTCATCAAACACAGGTTTTGTAGATGAAAAATACGAAAAGGTTAAATTTTCAATTTTAATCAATGACATGATATCACCTTGCTTTCACTTAATCTTTAGTTTATTATAGCAGAATTTAATTCCATTAATAAGTTTAATCTATAAAAAGCAAAAAAGACGACTTGCGTCGTCTTCATCATTATTGAAATACATGTTGTAAGTCTTGTAGCATTAATTTAGTAGATTCTAATCCTCCACCACTTAAATACCATAAGTCAGAAGTTAAGTTTACTACTTTATTATTTTTTACAGCATTTGTTGCTTGAATTAATTCGTTTTTCATTAAGGCATCTGCTTTAGAATTATCTCCACCGATTGCTAATGTACGATTTAATACAAATAATACATCTGGGTTTAATTCACTAACACCTTCAAAACTAATTTCTTGTCCATGTCTGCTTTCTTCAATTTTAGCATCTGTTGGACGGAATTTTAAATCTTGGTATAAGAAGCCAAAACGTGATTGTGCGCCAAATGCAGCCATTTTACCTTCGTTTAACATAATCGCTAAACTTTTTTCGCTATGTTTTTCATTTTGAGCTGCAATTGTATCAATCGTAGTTTGTAATTCTTTCACTTGAGCACTAGCTTTTTGCTGAGTTGCTTCATCAAATAAGCTCGCTAAACTTTTAACATTTTTTTGAACAGAACCCCAATAATCTTTGCTATCTACATTAAAGATAACTGTTGGAGCAATTTCTTTTAATTGAGGAATAAAATCTTTTACACGTGTAGAAGCAATAATTAAGTCTGGTTGCATTGCTGCTATCGCTTCGATATCCGGTTCTTTCATGCTTCCTACATTTTGAACTTTTTCTCCTAAATCTTTAATATAAGTTGGTAATGGTTTTGTTGGCATTCCGACAATTGTTTCACCTTGTCCAATTGCACGTAATGTATCTGCTGAACCTAAGTCAAATGTCACAATTTTCTTTGGATTTGTCTTCACTTCAACGTTTTCTGTTCCATCTGTTAGTTGTACTTGTTTCACCGTATTCTCTTGTGTTGTTGATGTTACAGTTGTTGTTTTTGTACCACAAGAAGCTAATAAAAATGTTGCTCCCATCATTACTGTTGTTAATAATTTTTTCATAATTCTCTCCTACTTTACTGTAATATATTTTTTTCCTGAAACCTCTATCACTTCGATATCAATTTCATATAATTCTGATAAACTCTGATTCGTAACCACATCCATGGTTTTACCATGAAACTCACATTTTCCTTCTTTAAAAGCTACTAAATAATCTGAAAAATTAATCGCCATATTTAAATCGTGCATCACAATGACAACCGTTTTATCCAGATTTTCTACCATATACCGCAGTAATTTCATAATTTCTACTGCTTGTTTTAAATCTAAATGATTTAAGGGTTCATCTAGTAAGACAATGTCTGTATCTTGAGCTAATACCATTGCAATAAAGACTCTTTGCATTTGCCCGCCTGATAACGTTTGTATCGAACGATCCCTTAACTCTAATAAATTCGTATGCTTTAATGCTTGATCAATCATTTGATAATCAAGTGTCGATAACTTTCCTTTTGAATAAGGATAACGTCCAAAGCTAACTAACTCTTCTACTGTTAAAGATACTTGAAAAGATTGATTCTGTTTTAAAACGGATAATTCTTTTGCCAGCTCTTTGGAATTCCAAACTTCAATTTCTTTACCTTTAATCCATAATTGACCAGAATCTTTTTGTAATAGTCGACTCATAATCGACACTAATGTAGATTTTCCTGCTCCATTTGGTCCGATAAAAGCTGTCAACTGATTTTTTGGAATCGTTAATGAAACGGAATCGACAACTACCGTATCATATGCTTTATGAATATTTTTTAATTCCACTACGGTACCTTCCTTTCAATAACAATACAAAATATAATAATCCTCCAAACCATTCGATGACGACACTAATTGGAATATTTAAATGGAAGAGCTTCTCAATCACAAGTTGTCCTCCAAGTAATAAAATACTTCCTAACAAAAATGCAATCGTCCACATATGTAAGTGTCGATAATCTTTAATCCATTGATACGTTACATTTGCAATCATAAATCCAAGAAATTGCATTGGGCCCACCAATGTTGTAGATAGACTAGTTAGTAATACAATCACTAATAAAATCCACTTCTCTTCTCTTGCGACATTTACACCTAGTATTTGGGCTTGAACTTTTCCAAGGTGAAATACATTTAACACCATATGTTTTCTTATTAAATAGATTACTGAGATTGCTGTTAAAATAACTACAACAATGACTAATTCACTTTGATGATGCATTCTTTGGAAGGATGGAAATAATTTTCCTTGTAACTTATCAAATTCATTCGGATCCATTAACACTTGCACGAATGTACTTAAACTTCTAAACAATGTTCCAAAAGCTAAACAAATAAATAAAAGCATTGAAAATGGAATCGACAGTAAATCATTAAACGCTCGATAAATCAAGAAGAAAAAGATCATCTGCAAGACAATCGTCAGCATTGAAATCCACTGATTTGGCGCTGTTTCCATTCCTAAACTTAATTGTCCCCAATAAACCATCGTTTGAAATAATACAAACACACTCTCAATTCCAAGTACACCTGGAGTTAGAAATCTATTTTGTACAATCGTTTGGAAACTAATCGTCGATATCGAAACACATAGACTCACTAGTAAAATGACCGCCCACTTTAAAAATCTCTTTTTAAATAAGAGGACAGATAATTTTCCCATATTTCCAATTGGAAAAAATAAGAAAATAGCACTGATAATGAGTAATAAGGTTACTAAGGTAATCGTTAATAGAAGGGTTCTTTTCTTCATCGATGGCTTCCTCCTCTTCGAGAACTAATTCTCAAGATTTGACTAATTAATAGTCCAGCTCCAACAATTCCTAAAATTAAACTAACCGACACTTCATAAGGTGGAATGACTAACCGAGCAATAATATCACAGGCTAAGACTAACACTGCTCCTAATACTGCTGTCAGAGGAATCGTCTTTTTCAAATCATCACCAGATAAATATCGCACTAAGTTTGGAATAATAATTCCTATAAAAGGAAGTGCTCCAACTGTAACCATCGTAACACTTGTTGTAAGTGAAACTAATAGTAACGTTTGCCATTCTAATCTCTTATAAGAGATTCCTAAATTCAAACTAATCGATTCTCCTAAATTAGCAATCGTATAAACATGCGCTAATTTGGTAGAAATAACGATTATGATTAGACCAAAGAATAACCATTCGTATTGGTGAGTTTGAATCATAGAGAAGGATCCTTGTGTCCATGAGGTTAAACTTTGTACTAGATGAAATTGATACGATATCATATTTGTAAAGGCTGAAATCATTCCACTAAAAATTAACCCTACTAGAGGAATCATCCATTTCTCTTTTAATTCTAACGATTGCTGAATCATAATAAACACAATGGTGAGTGCAAAGGAACAGATAAAAGCACATAGCATTTTCTGAAATAAGCTAGGTCCATTAAAGAAGAATAAGCTTAATAATAATCCTAATTTTGCTGCTTCAGTGGTACCAATTGTACTAGGTGCTGCAAATTCATTTTGCGTCATTGTCTGCATTAACAATCCTGCAATACTCATGGAGCTTCCTGCTAATATTACACTCAATAGTCTTGGAACACGAGATAACCAAAAGACTTGTTGGATTTTAACATCTTGTTGAAATAATAATTCCCAAGAAAATGTTTGGGCTCCTACTGATAAAGAAATTAATGATAGGATGAGCAAAAGGATACATAAATTTTTAAATTTCATAATCTCTCCTTTCTAATTGATAATCATTCTCAATTACATAATTATTAGTTTACCAAATTTTTCTGTTATTGCAATGGGTTTGAGGAAGATTGGA
>NZ_CAUUHX010000041.1:0-17549 GCF_963545075.1 uncultured Granulicatella sp. | reverse complement strand
CAAAGGTCAACGTCGCTTATCGCGACAACTCCTATATATTATCATAGGTGTTTTTATCTGTCAACAACTTTTTGAAATTTATTTTAAATTTCTTTTCCGCAATCGTTTTAAAAACGAACGTTCGTTAACAACGTATATAATTTACCATAGCTCATCTCATTTTTCAAGTCTTTTTATATAAAAAATGATTCAGGAATTTTATCTATTTTTCTCCTGTTTCTTCCTTATTCTCTATTGGCTCTAACCATTCTTTTTTTATATTTTTTTCTAGATTTTTTTGACGTTGATCTTCTTCCATTTTTGGCATCATAATAAATGCATCTCCAAAGCTGTCAAAATCATATTCTTCTAATGAAGGCAGTTGAATATCCTCAGGTAAAATTACTTTTTCTTTTTTTAGAAATTCATCTTTATTTAATCGCAAGCCCATTTTAATCACTCCTTTTATTCTATTATAAATATCCTTTTCTCTTTTTCAATTATTTTTTCTTTATGCTTACAAAAAACAGGAAGAATTCAATTCTTCCTGCTAAGCTTTTTATTTCTATTTTATAAAGAATCATTAATTTTTTCAATTTCAGTCAATAATTCATCATTTGAATTAATTCTAGCAAAAGCTGCTGCATCATTTAAGTATAATTTTACTTCTTCTTTATCTGCATTACTTTCTAATGCATTCATTGCTAATTGATAATACAATCTTGATAAATAATAAGTAATATGAAATTGACTACATAATTCAATCCCTTTTTTTAATAACTCATTACTCTTCTTATAATTATTATTTTTATTAAAGAACATAGCGCTATGATATAACACCATTAATACTCGCCAAACAGCTTCCATTTTTTCTAATTGATGTTTTTCTACTTCTTGAATAGCTTTTGTAAAGAAGTATTCTGCTTTTTCGATATCTTCTTGCTTTTGATATACTAATCCTAATCCGGCGTATGCTAAATGGAGATAACTATCTTGATTTTCAAATTGTTCGGCTAAAATTTTATTAAAATAGAACAAATCATCTTCCATTTTTTTACCTTGTAAAACTTGTGTGAATCCTCTTAAGTATAACAAGTGAATTTTTTGTTCATCATTTAATTGATCTTTTTGAATTGTTCCAATCAATTTTTCAGCCAATTCATAATCCATTGTAACAATACTTTCTTCAATTTTATCTAAAAGTTTGTTGGTAGCAACTTCTTTAGTGTTGACACTCGCAAATAAGTCCCCCACATCTAATTGCAATCGTGCACACAATTGACTTAAAATTTTCATCGAAGGAATTTGACCATGATTTTCAAATCGGCTTAAAGTTGCCTGTGTGCAAATTCCATGACTCAATTCAATTTGAGATAAGCCTTTTTCTTTACGACGCCTTATAAACACTTGAATATCCATAATGATTCTCCTAACTATATTAATTCACTATTATTGTACATTGTTTTTGGGAATTTTTCCAATAATTTTATTTATTTTTTCCTTATATAAAATTTGTTGTATGTTTTATATAAAATACACATATTTCTTATTGTCTCCTCCCTAAAGACACTGCGATAACTCATTTTAACCCTTTTCAATAAAAGTTTCAACCTAAAAAGTAGGATTTTATCAAGTTTCTTTCTATTTTCTTGTATTTTATTTCTACTATTATTGATTATATTTTTCTATTAATCCGATTCTATTTCATAATTAGGTATAAAAAAAGACTGGAATTACTTCCAGTCTACGCCTATTTTATTCTGCAATTTCTACTACTAAATAACGATGTGGTTCTTTACCTTCTGAATGAGTAGAAATACGTTTATTTTTACTTAAATATGCATGAATTTGTTTTCTTTCATATGCAGGTAATGGTTCTAAATATACCGGTTGTTTTGTTTTTAACACTCGACGTGCTGTTCTTTCAGCAATTTGTTGTAAAGCTTCTGTACGTCGTAAACGGTAGTCTCCTACATCTACTTGTACTGACATTCTTCCTTTTACAAATCGATGAACAGATACTTGCGCTAAAACTTGTAAAGCATTTAAAATTTTACCGTATTTACCTATTAATAAACCTGGTTTTTCTGTTTCAAATACAAAATTCATTTTTTCTTTTTGTACTTCAACATGAACAACACTTGGTGCTCCATAAATTTCTGCAATTTGTTCTAAATAAGCCTTTGTAACATGAGCAGCTTCTTCAATATGATTATCTAATACTTCAACTGCTTCATCAGATTCTGTATTGTTATCTTCTAAGTCAAATTCTTCTTCATAAGATTCTTCTACTTCTTCAATAACTTCTTCTTGCTCAATTTTTTCTTTAACAGTAATTGATACTACAGCATCTTTTTGTCCGAAACCAAATAATCCTTTTTTACCTTCATCGATTACTTCAATTTCTACATCATCTTGTGTTAATTGTAGTTGACGTAATCCTTTTTGGATAGCTTTTTCTACTGAAGCATCATTTACTCGAATCGTTTGTGTCATCTTCTATATCCTCCATATTGCAAATTTACATGTATTATCTCATGTTCTTTAGATCTGAACAAGTCTATTCTTTAACTTCTACCGTGTTTTTTCTTAGCTTTTTCTAAAGCTTTTTCACGACGACGTTTTTCATGTGCAATAGCTTTTTGTTCTGCAATAAATGTAAATGGATTATTCATAATTAAAGTTTGAATAACCATAAAGATATTCCCTACAACCCAATATAATGATAACGCACTTGGGAACGTTAAAGCTGTAAACCCAATCATTGCTGGTAATACAAACAACATAATTTTTCCAGCTGCTCCACTATCTTGCATTTTCATTGTTAACCAAGAAGTTGCATATGTTGTTGCTACTACTAATATTGGTAAAATAAAGAATGGATCTGGTTGATCTAAATTAAACCATAAAAATGATCCTGTTTTTAGAGCTTCTGTACGGCTAATTGCTTGATATAAAGCAATCATTACTGGCAATTGAATCGCTACTGGTAAACATCCAGCATATTGATTCACACCTTCTCTTTCATATAATGCTGAAATTTCTTCTCGTAAAATTTCTTGTGTTCGGTGATCACGAGCTGAGTATTTTTCACGCAGTTTATTAATTTCAGGTTGTAAAATGGCTGTTTGTCTTGTTGTCTTATATTGGAAATGCATCACAGGTACTAACACAATTCTTGTTATAATTGTAAATACAATAATTCCTAAACCATAACTATTTCCAAAAATATGAGATAAAGTAATAATAAACTGAGATAAATTATAAATAATCACTCGATCCCAAATTCCTGTACTTTCTGCTGTTACAGGTGTTGTGCTACATGCTGCTAAAAATAATGTTAAAACCGCTAATGTTAAAGCTAATTTATGCTTTTTCTTCACTTAATTCCCTACTTTCTCCATTATAATCATCTTTTATTAAAATCTTTCCCAATTTTAATACATGCATCATACATTTTTTTACTTCTTGATAATTCATAGATACTACAGGTTTACGTGCGATCACGATAAAATCAATCTCTGATTGTAATTGTGGCTTTAGTTCTGTTAATACACTTCGTATCAATCGTTTTATACGATTTCTAACAACTGCATTCCCTAATTTTTTACTCACAGAAATTCCAACTCTAAAATGAAATTGATTTGATTTATCAATTTGATAAACCACAAATTGACGATTCGCTACTGAATTTCCATGATGAAAAACTCGTTGAAACTCTTGCTCTTTCTTTACTCGATAAGACTTACGCATACACTCACCTTTATCTAAGTTTTTAAAACATTTATAAAAAAAAGATCACTGAGACGTTCAGTGATCTAAGCTGCTAAAACTTTTCTACCTTTACGGCGTCTGCTTGCTAATACTCTACGGCCATTTTTTGTACTCATACGTTTACGGAAACCGTGAACTTTTTGACGTTTACGTTTGTTTGGTTGATATGTTCTTTTCATAACTTCTTGCACCTCCTAGTTCTGTGTCATGTCTAACTATCCTAGACAGTCTACATCATTATAATGATATTCCTTAACAAAGTCAATACTTTGTTTCTTGCATCACTGTACTGGAGTATCATACCATATTTTATTCAAAATACCTAGTAATTTTATTCATCTTTCAATAGTTATCCACAAATTATTTTTATAAAGTTTTTAAAATTTACACTTTTCCTCATCATTTCCACAATTTTTAAACAAATTCAAAGGATGTTTACAAAGTTTTATCCACAACTTGTGGAAAATGTGGATATCCTCCTTAAACCTTTATCATTATTGGATTTATTCTGTCAACAATTCTTGTGAATAAGTAAAATATCTCTTTATTTTTTACAGATTATCCACAGTTTTGTGGAAAACTTATTACAAATTCACTAAAATTTGTTAAAAACGGATTTCCTGTGGAAAACTTTTTAAAAAAATGATACACTTACTCTTAGATTTTAATATTATTTATCCACAAGGAGGTGTTTTATATGGAGCTTTTAGATGAATTTTGGAAAATTTTATTAACGCATTTTGAAAAAACAAATTCTGATTTTACGATTAAGCACTGGATTATGCCCGCTAAATTATTAAAAATTGACCAAAATTATCTATATATTCAAGTTCCTTCTCAAACATATGCAAATTTTTGGGAAGATAATTTATTAACAGATGTTATGGAACGTGGTTATGATTATTTTAGAAAATCATTTGAGCCAAAGTTTATTATTTCTGAAGAACAAGACTATACTTCTAAACAAACATTCACAGAATCTACACCACAAGTTCTTTTCAATGATGAGGCGAAAGAAGCTACTAATAATATTTATTTAGAAGATGATTCGCTCTTAAACCCTAAATATACATTTGATTCATTTATTATTGGTAAAGGAAACCAAATGGCACATGCTGCTGCTCTAGTTGTTTGCGAAAGACCTGGACAATTATATAATCCACTCTTTTTCTATGGTGGTGTTGGTCTAGGAAAAACTCACTTAATGCAAGCAATTGGAAATCAATACAAATTATTAAATCCAAATGCACGTGTCAAATATGTAACGAGTGAAGCTTTTACAAATGAAATGATTACTTCATTAAGAACAAATACTCAACAAGAGTTTAGAGATTATTATCGTAATGTAGATTTACTATTAGTAGATGATATTCAATTTTTTGCTGAAAAAGAAGCAACTCAAGAAGAGTTTTTCCATACATTTAATGCACTCTTTAATAATCAAAAACAAATTGTATTAACAAGTGATCGACAACCTACAGAAATTAAAGCTTTACAAGAACGTTTAGTTTCACGATTTGTTTCGGGTCTTCCAGTTGATATTACTCCACCAGATCTTGAAACAAGAATTGCAATTTTGTCTAAAAAAGCGGAAGCTGTTGGAATTGATATTACTACCGATACACTAAGCTATATTGCTGGTCAAATTCAATCCAATGTCCGTGAATTAGAAGGTGCTCTTGTCAGAGTTCAAGCTTACTCTGCTACTCATGGAGAAGATATTACAACGAATTTAGCAGCTGAAGCTCTACAAAACTTTATCCCAGGTAGTAAAGAAAAAATTGTATCCGTTCATGATATTCAAGAAGCGGTGGCACGTTATTACCATATCTCCCTAGAAGATTTAAAAGGTAAAAAACGAACAAAATCCATTGTAGAACCTCGTCAAATTGCGATGTATTTAGCACGTGAATTAACGAATAGCTCTCTTCCTAAATTAGGAACAGAATTTGGAAAAGACCACTCTACTGTATTACACGCCTATGATAAAATTAATGAAGAATATAAACTTCAAGGCGATGTTACAAAAGCCGTTAATGATTTGAAGAAAAAACTTGGATTTTAAGATGTGGATAACTACTCTATTTACTAAATAGTTATTCACAATACTTATCCACAATTAAAAATATAGAAAATGATAGAAATTTGATACTTTTCCACAAAATTAACAGGCCCTACTACTATTACTATATTTATTATAAATAAAATTAAATTTAAAACAGACACACATACATTTAGGAGGCATAAAATGAAATTTTCAATTAATCGTCAAGCATTTTTAAAAAATTTAGCAGACGTTCAACGTGCTATTCCTTCAAAAACAACGATTCCAATTTTAACAGGAATTAAATTAGTTGTTTCTCAAGAAGGAATTACTTTAACAGGTAGTGATTCTGAAGTTTCTATTGAAATTTTTCTTCCAGTAGAACATGAAGAATTACAATTATCGATTCATGAGACAGGTTCAATTGTATTACCTGCTCGTTTCTTTGGTGAAATTGTTAAAAAATTACCTCAAAATACATTTACTTTAGAAACAAATGACCAATTACAAGCAACGATTACAGCAGGAAGTGCTGCATTTACATTAAATGGCTTATCGGCTCATGATTATCCACAACTTCCAGAAGTAGAAAAAGATCATGTATTAACATTACCTGTTCCATTATTTAGACAAGTGATTTTACAAACGTCTATTGCTGTTTCTTCTGCTGAATCTCGCCCTATTTTAACGGGAATTCATATGGTTATTGCGAATAATCAATTAAAAGCTGTAGCAACAGACTCTCACCGATTGAGTCAAAGAATTATTCCTTTAGAAATGCCTGAATCAAGTAATGCATTAACATTTGAAATTACTTTACCAGGTAAAACATTAATTGAATTATCACGTATTATTGATGGTTTAGAAACGATTGATTTTGCAATTACTGAAAATCAAGTTCTTTTCCAAACAGAAACTCTTTCTTTCTACTCTCGTTTATTAGAAGGACGTTATCCAGATACAGATCGATTAATTAATGATCAATTTAATACAGCCATTACGGTTGTTGCGAGTGATTTAGTAGCAGCTGTAGATCGTGCTTCATTAATGTCACATACAGATAAAAATAATATTGCGACATTATCAATTAATGAAAATCGTATTTTATTAACAGGTAATTCTCCAGAAATTGGAAAAGTTGAAGAAGAAATTATGGTAGAAAATTATGAAGGTGCTTCATTAGATGTTTCATTCAATCCTGATTATTTAAAAGATGCGCTTCGTTTATTTGGTTCTTCAGAAGCAACGATTCAATTTTTAGAAGCGAATCGTCCATTTACATTGACGTTAAAAGATAATCATTCTGATATTCCATATAGCTTTATTCAATTAGTAACACCAGTTCGTACATTTAATGGATAAAAAATTTTCCATGATGATTTTGGTCATCATGGATTTTTTTTTGCTTATTTTTAAAATTTTGAAAAAATCCTATTAAATTTCATTTTTCCCTTTAAAAAAGGTTTTTTATTTATTTAATAAAAAAATGCAAAAATAGGCTAAATTTTTCAAAATCTTTGAGAATTCTCCAAAAAAAAGGTATAATACAGTAGTATGTGTATACCCAAATGAGAGAAAAGAGGAAAATCATGACAAAGATTGTAACAATCACAGAAGAATTTATTACATTAGGACAATTTTTAAAACATATTGATGTCATTACAACAGGTGGACAAGCAAAATGGTATTTACAAGAAACAGTTGTATTTGTTGATGGTGAAATTGAAAATCGTCGTGGTAGAAAACTTTATGATAAAACACGTGTAGAAATTCCTGAAGAAGGCATTTTTGTTGTGAAAAGAGAATCTGAGGAAGTAATGGATGAGATTAGTTGAATTACAACTGAATCATTTCAGAAATTATGAAGAACTTTTTCTTGAATTTGGGAAAGGAGTTCATATTTTCATTGGTGAAAATGCTCAAGGAAAAACGAATTTAATGGAATCTATCTATACTTTGGCAATGACAAAAAGCCATCGTACTAATCAAGATCGAGAATTGATTATGTGGAATCAAGATACTGCTACCATTAAAGGAAAAGTTGAAAAGAAAATTAGCAGTATTCCATTAGAAATACGTTTTTCAAATAAAGGAAAAATAGGAAGAGTCAATCATTTAGAACAAAAGAAGCTCAGTTCCTATTTAGGACAATTAAATGTTATTTTATTTGCACCTGAAAATTTAGAATTAGTGAAGGGTGCTCCTGCAAATCGCCGAAAATTCATGGATATGGAACTCGGTCAAATGAATCCTATTTATTTACATGAATTAGTAGAATATCAACGCCTTATAAAACAAAGAAATCATTATTTAAAACAATTAGCGATAAAAAAATCAACAGCTGATATTTATTTAGAAGTTTTAACAGAACAAGTCATTGAAAAAGCAAGTGCAATTTTAATCCATCGTTTAGATTTTATGGAACAATTGGAAGCTTTAGCGAAACCAATTCATGAGCAAATTTCATTAGGAAGAGAAGAGTTTTCATTGAAATATCAAACATCTCTTTCGATTGAAAAAGGAATTTCTCAAGATGAAGTAAAAGAATTGTATCAAAAACAATTTGAATCTGTACAAAAAAGAGAATTAGAACAAGCGAGTACTTTAGTAGGTCCGCATCGAGATGATTTGATTTTTTATTTAAATGATAAACCTGTTCAAAATTTTGGATCTCAAGGGCAACAACGTTCAACTGTATTAAGTTTAAAATTAGCAGAAATAGAATTAATGAACATCGCTACTGGAGAATATCCAATTTTATTATTAGATGATGTGTTATCCGAATTAGATGATGATCGACAAACACATTTGATTAAAGCAATTGAAAATAAAGTACAAACATTCATAACAACGACTAGTTTAGATGGGATTCGTAAGCAATTTATTAATGAACCAATTGTATTTCCGATTCATCAAGGTCAAGTTCAATGAAAAATGGAGTGTGAGAAGAGAAAATGACAGAAGAAAATAAAGAAGTTCTTGCTGCACAATATGATGCTAGTCAGATTCAAGTATTAGAAGGATTAGAAGCTGTACGTAAACGTCCAGGGATGTATATTGGTTCAACAAGTAGTGCTGGTTTACATCATTTAGTATGGGAAATTGTTGATAACTCAATTGATGAGGCGTTAGCTGGATTTGCAACTCATATCGAAATTGAGATTACACCTGAAAACCATATTCGTGTTACGGATGATGGACGTGGAATTCCAGTTGATATTCAAGAAAAAACAGGACGTCCTGCTGTTGAAACAGTATTTACAGTACTTCATGCTGGTGGTAAATTTGGCGGCGGAGGTTACAAAGTTTCCGGAGGTCTTCACGGGGTAGGTGCTTCTGTTGTTAATGCACTTTCTACAGATTTAACGGTACAAGTTTTTAAAGATGGAAATATTTATGAACAGTCTTATAAACGTGGTGCTGTTTTAGAAGATTTAAAAATTGTTGGGAAAACTGAAAAACATGGAACGAGTGTTTATTTTGTACCAGATCCAGAAATTTTCCAAGAAACAACCGTATATGACTTTGAAAAATTAGCGAATCGTGTACGTGAACTAGCTTTTTTAAATAAAGGATTAAAACTAACGATTACTGATTTGCGAGTAGAAGAGCCTGTAGTAAAAACTTTTTATTATGAAGGCGGAATTAAAAGTTATGTTGAACATTTAAATAAGTCTAAGCAAGTATTATTTGATGAACCGATTTATGTTGAAGGAGAACAAGATGGCATTCAAGTCGAAGTAGCTATGCAGTATACTTCAGGATACCATACGAATTTATTAAGTTTTACAAACAATATCCACACTTATGAAGGTGGAACACATGAATCTGGAATGAAAACTGCCCTTACTCGTGTCATTAATGATTACGCTCGTCGTCAAAAATTAATGAAAGAAAATGAAGAAAAATTAAGTGGGGAAGATGTACGTGAAGGATTAACCGCAGTTGTATCGATTAAACATCCTGATCCACAATTTGAAGGACAAACAAAAACAAAATTAGGAAATTCTGAAGCAAGAACGATTACCGATCGATTATTTGCGACTCATTTTGATAAATTCTTAATGGAAAATCCACAAGTTGCTCGTAAAATTGTTGAAAAAGGGATTTTAGCTTCTAAAGCACGTTTAGCTGCGAAAAGAGCACGTGAAGTAACTCGTAAAAAGTCTGGTTTAGAAATTTCTAATTTACCTGGGAAATTAGCAGACTGTTCAAGTAATGATCCAAGTGTTTCAGAAATCTTCATCGTCGAAGGAGATTCTGCGGGAGGTTCTGCAAAACAAGGACGTTCACGTCACTTCCAAGCGATTTTACCAATTCGAGGAAAAATCTTAAACGTTGAAAAAGCATCATTAGATAAAATTTTAGCTAATGATGAAATCCGTTCATTATTTACTGCAATGGGAACTGGATTTGGTGGAGATTTTGATTTATCGAAAGCTCGTTATCATAAATTAGTTATTATGACCGATGCCGATGTCGATGGAGCGCATATTCGAACATTATTAATTACATTATTCTATCGCTATATGCGTCCAGTAGTAGAAGCAGGATATGTTTATATTGCGCAACCACCTCTTTATAAATTAAAACAAGGAAAACAAGAGTTTTATATTCAAAATGATGAGGAATTAGAAGCAAAATTAAAAGAACTTCCAGCTAGTCCAAAACCACAAATTTCTCGATACAAAGGTTTAGGAGAAATGGATGCGGAGCAATTATGGGAAACAACAATGAATCCTCAAAATCGTTCGATGTTACAAGTAACAGTTGAAGATGCTGCTGAAGCTGATCAAGTGTTAGATATGTTAATGGGCGATAAAGTAGAACCACGTCGAGAATTTATTGAAGCAAATGCGAAATTTATTGACGTGAATGATTTAGATATTTAATGATTGAAGAAGAGGAGAGACAAAATGTCTGAGGAAAAAGATTTAGAATTTTTCGAAGAAAAATTCGAACCAACGGATTTGGCAAAAACAATGCGTAAATCATTTTTGGAATATTCCATGAGTGTTATTGTATCTCGTGCGCTTCCGGATGTTCGTGATGGGTTAAAACCCGTTCACCGTCGTATTTTATATGGAATGCATGAATTAGGAGTAACGCCAGATAAGCCCCATAAAAAATCTGCTCGTATTGTTGGGGATGTAATGGGGAAATACCATCCACACGGAGACTCTGCCATTTATGATGCAATGGTTCGTATGGCACAAGATTTCTCATATCGTTATCCATTAATTGATGGTCACGGAAACTTTGGTTCTGTCGACGGAGATAGTCCAGCTGCGATGCGTTATACCGAAGCAAGAATGAGTAAAATTGCTTTAGAAATGCTACGAGATATAAATAAAGATACGATTAATTATCGTGATAACTATGATTCAACAGAACGTGAGCCAGAAGTTTTACCATCTCGTATTCCAAACCTTTTAGTCAATGGAGCAACAGGGATTGCGGTAGGAATGGCAACGAATATTCCTCCACATCATTTAGGGGAAGTGATTTCTGCATTACATTTATTGATGAAAAATCCTGATGTCACAACAGCTGAATTGATGGAAGTATTACCAGGACCTGATTTTCCAACAGGTGGAATTGTATTAGGCAAATCTGGAATTCGTCGAGCTTATGAAACAGGTCGTGGATCTATTACAGTTCGTGGTCGTGTACAAATCGAAGAATTAAAAAATGGAAAAGAACGTATTATTATTACGGAATTACCATATATGGTGAATAAAGCTCGTTTAGTAGAACGTATTTCTCAATTGCATCATGAAAAGAAAATTGAAGGAATTACGTACTTAAATGACGAATCTGACCGTAAAGGAATGCGTGTCGTGATTGAAGTGAGAAGAGATGTTTCTGCTTCAGTCGTTTTAAATAATTTATACAAATTAACGCCATTACAATCGAACTTTGGATTTAATATGTTAGCGATTGTTGGGCAAGAACCAAAAATTTTAAGCTTAAAAGAAATTTTACGACACTATTTAAATCACCAAGAAGAAGTGATTCGTCGTCGTAGTATTTTTGAAAAGAAAAAAGCAGAAGATCGTGCTCATATTTTAGAAGGATTACAAGTAGCTCTAGACCATATTGATGCCATTGTAGCAATTCTTCGTAGCTCTGCTAGTGGTGATATTGCTAAAGAACGCTTCATGAATGAATATGGATTAAGTGATAAACAAGCTCAAGCTATCTTAGATATGAGAATGGTTCGCTTAACAGGATTAGAACGTGAGAAAATCGATGCAGAATATGCAGATTTACAAGCACTAATCAAAGAATTAAATGAAATCTTAGCAAGCGAAGAAAGACGTTATGAAATTATCGAACAAGAATTATTAGAAATTCAACAAAAATTTGATAATCCTCGTCGTACTGAATTATTAGTCGGAGAAGCTTTAAGTTTAGAAGATGAAGACTTAATCGAAGAAGAAGATGTAGTCATTACTTTAACGAAGAATGGCTATATTAAACGATTAGCAAATTCTGAATTTAAAACACAACGTCGTGGTGGTCGTGGTGTTCAAGGAATGAGCGTCCATGATGATGACTTTGTAGAAAATATGATTTCATGTTCAACACATGATTCATTATTATTCTTCACGAATACAGGTAAAGTATATCAAGCAAAAGGATATGAAATTCCAGAATACAGCCGTACTGCTAAAGGATTACCAGTTATTAACTTATTGAATATTGACTCAACTGAGAAAATTCAAGCGATTATTAGTGTACCAGAATCAGATGAAACAGAAAGATTCTTATTCTTTACAACTTTACGTGGAACTGTTAAACGTGTGAAATTATCAGACTTCAAAAATATTCGTACAAATGGATTACGTGCAATTCAATTACGAGAAGATGATCAATTAATTCGTGTAGTTGTAACAAGTGGACAAGACGGAATCATTCTTGGAACTTATCATGGAAATGCTGTAACATTCCATGAAGAAAAAGTTCGTGCAATGGGTCGTACAGCAGCAGGGGTTCGAGGCGTATCTCTACGTGATGATGACTATGTGATTGGAATGGATATTTTAACACCTGAACGTGAAGTATTAGTCGTTAGTGAAAAAGGATACGGTAAACGTACAGCTGCCAGCGAATATGCCTTAAAAGGTCGTGGTGGTAAAGGAGTTAAAACCCTTCGTATTACTGAGAAAAATGGTCCTCTTGTATGCTTAAGAACTGTAACGGGTGAAGAAGATTTAATGATTATGACGAATAAAGGAGTAATCATTCGATTCCATGCTTCAGATGTTTCTCAAACAGGTCGTGGTGCTCTTGGAGTGCGTATGATGCGTTTAGATCAAGATGCTATTGTAAGTTCATTAGCTATTGTAGATCGTGAAGAAGAAGCAGAAGAAACGGTCACTTCATCAGAAGAAACAGTTATTTCTGAAAAAGTAACCGAAAACTTACAAAACTTCGCACAAGAATTAGTAGACGAACAAGAATAAAATATTAAAAATAGACTTTTCTAAATGAGCAAAGGTGTTAAAGTCACTTATATGCTTTGAGGAAAAGTCTTTTTTCTATTGATGATGAAAATACAAAAAAATTAGCAATTCTTTAGAAAAATCGGACTTTAGTCACTAGTAAAGCGCTATTTTTAGGTGTATAATCAGCGTAATTACAGGATGGGAGGAAATTTATCATGATTGAATTTAAACAAGCAACAAAAAAATATGGAGATAAGGTAGCTTTAAACAACTTAAACTTAACGATTGAAAGTGGAGAAATTGTTGGATTAATTGGACATAATGGTGCCGGAAAATCTACAACGATTAAATCATTAGTGAGTATTTTGCCACTTACAAGTGGAACAATTGAAGTAGATGGTGTTCCTCTATCACAAGATCCATTAACGATTAAGCGAAAAATTGGATATGTAGCAGATTCTCCAGATTTATTTTTACGTTTAACGGCTAATGAATTTTGGGAATTAATCGCAGTTTCTTATCAATTAACGATGAATCAAATAGAAGAAAGATTAACCTATTTATTAGAGTTATTTGACTTTACTCCTTATCGTTATGATGTGATTGAGTCATTTTCTCATGGAATGCGACAAAAAGTATTTGTCATTGGGGCTTTATTATCTGACCCAGATATTTGGATTTTAGATGAACCATTAACTGGTTTAGATCCACAAGCTGCCTATGATTTGAAAAAAATGATGCGTGAACATGCCGAAAAAGGAAAAACAGTATTATTTTCTACCCACGTATTAGAAGTAGCGGAACAATTATGTGATCGTATTGCCATTTTGAAAAAAGGTGAATTACTATTTTACGGTACAATTGAAGAATTAAAAGAACATAATCCTCAAGAGTCTCTTGAAAGTATTTATTTATCTTTAGCGGGACGTAAGGAAGGAGAGACTGTCGATGAATCTGCAAGCTGTTAGAAAATTAGTGAAGTTGAATTTATTATATGCAGTTGCTCCTGCTCAATTAGCTGCTTATCGACAAAAGCAAGAAAAAAATCCACTAAAAAAAATCGATATTCCTAAAAAAATCCTTCGTTCTCAACTTATGATTGGATTAATCTATATTGCTTTTTTTGGAGTGCTTAATTCTTTAGTGAATCCTATTGGAGAAAATCCTGTCCTATTTGCGAATATGATTAGTATTTTTAGTGCTTTTACATTTTCTCAAAGTTTTATTGCATTTTATAATGTATTTTACGAAAGTAAAGATTTAACTTCTTATCGACCTTATGCATTTAGAGAAGTAGAGATTATTCTTGGAAAAGCTATTTCTGTTATGATGGTCGCTTTAATGGGATTAGGCCCTATTATTGCTTATTTTATCGTTTTACCGATTCAATATGGAAAAGATTTTTGGTATACCATTCCTTTAATGATTATTAACTGCTTCATCTTATTAGTCTTTTTAGGAGTATTTATTTTTACACTTGTACATTATTTGACAAGTTTGTCATTTTTTAAGAAACATAAAAATATTATTTCGAATATTTTATTAGGATTTGTTTCTATTTTTTCAGGATTACTTTATATTTTAATTTCTAATCATAATACTGTTTCAATATTAACGAAACAAGAGAGAGCTTTTATTCCTCCATTTGAAGCTTTTTATGCGATGATTCTTCATCCATTATCATTTGATGGAATAATTGGCTATATTGGATGGATTGGAATTACAGTTCTCTTATTAGTAAATATTCACTATAAAGTATTGCCAACCTTTTATGAAAAAGCGATGGAAGTTAGTTCAATTCAACAATATTCTAAAAGAGTTCGTAGCTTTACATTGGATAATTTTTCAAAATTAGTAAGAAAATATCATATTCAATTAATGAAAGAAGGCTCCATTATTGTTCAAGGAATCATTGCACCAAGCATTTTACCGTTTTTGATGTTATTACCAATGATTTTTGGAGTAACGCGAGAAGGAGTTAATCTTACAGAATTTTTTACCTTCCGATTTTTACTTTCTTATTTATTATTTGCACTAATGTTTGCAATGACGAATTCCTTTGGAAATAACTTAACAAGTATTGGTTTTTCTTTGGAAAGAGATAATTTTGAATATTTAAAAGTATTACCAATTGATATTAAAAAATATGCTCGTGAAAAATTCAAAGTCTTATTTTTAGCGCAATCTTCTGTGCCAATTCTATTATTAAGTATTGTATTATTAGTACTACGCATGCCAATTTTATTAGTACTAGCAGTAATAGTTACTTGGTTTTCGCTTAGTTTTGGGTTATCAGCTTGGGGATTTGAAAGAGATTATCGACTACGTGTTCCGAATTGGAGTAATATTGTTGAACTCCAAAGTCGAGGAAATAAATTTTTATTAGGGATTTTAATGTTTATTTTATTTATCATTTTAATCCTTTGTATAGTGGCATCTTTCCCAATTATTCACTTCCTTCCAGAAAACATTGGGTATATGATAGGTGCTGTAGCTTTTGTCATCTTGAATGGATTAGGGCTATTCTTTGGTGAATATTATTTAAGAAAATTGAAAAAAGCTTTATAATAATAGAAGAGAGGGGAGTATGTAGAAATGAGTGAAAAAAAAGTATTATCTGCAATTACAGATTTCCCTGAAATATCTGATGAAATGATTAATGAAAATGGAGAAATAGTTATTGATGAGTTTTATCAAAATATGATACATCAAATTAATCCTCATGATGAAGGAGAAAAATATTCTAAAGAAGAATTATTAAAAGAATTAGGGATTGTTTAACTTCTCTGTTAAAATAATATTTACATGATTGAAGACCATGGTGATATTGATATATAGGACTCCATAGTGAAAACTATGGAGTTTTTATACTTTTAGTTATAGTTATTGATTATAACTACAGATAATAATTAGATAATTGACTAGAACAGTTTCTCCTGTTATTCTAAGTTCAGTTAAAGAACAGCACTGTGAAAAGGTGAGTAGAAAAGGAAACTTGTTTAGAGAGTCTCGGTAGGTGAAAAGAGATCAAGATTGAATTTTTGAAGATGGCCTTGGAGTGTTAGATATTGAATGATTAAATATCTACGGGTAGCCCGATATAGCAGGAGTAAATAGATACTCAATAAGGGAATTATTGCGAAATAATTCTAAACCAAGGTGGTAACGCGAAATTTCGTCCTTGCAGTGAAAAACTGTAAGGATTTTTTATTTTAGGAGGAATGTATTATGACAAAACAACAAGCACCATTTAGAGTAGATCACGTAGGAAGTTTCTTACGTCCAAAAGAATTAGTAGAAGCAAGAGAAAAATTTGCAAGCGGTGAAATTACACGTGAAGAATTAACAGCAGTAGAAGAAAAAAATATTCAAGAAATCGTAAAAAAACAAATTGCTGCTGGTTTACAAGGGGTAACAGATGGAGAATTCCGTCGTGCTTACTGGCATTTAGACTTCTTTTGGGGTTTTAATGGAGTAGAACATGTAGTGGGTGAACGTGGATATTTATTTCATGGAATTGAAACTAAAGCTGATACAGCAGTACTTAAATCACCGATTAATGGGAAAAATCACCCATTTGTTAAACATTTTGAGTTTTTAAGAGATTTAGTAAAAGAGGAAGATGTGATTGTTAAATTTACTATTCCTTCTCCTTCACAATTTTATTTTGAATTAATTCGTACACCAGAACATGTTGCTGGTTGGGAAGCTGTTTATTCAACAACAGATGAATTATTCGAAGCTATTATTAAAGCTTACTCTGAAGTGATTCAAGATTTATATGATGCAGGACTTAGAACATTACAATTAGACGACTGTACATGGGGAGCATTAGTAGACGATGGATTTGCAAAACGTTTCCGTGAAAATCGTCCATTAGAAGAAGTAAGAAGAGAGTTTGCTGCTCGTGCGTTACGTTTAAATAATGGTGTCATTGCAAATGCACCTAAAGATTTAGTCATTAACACTCACGTTTGTCGTGGTAATTTCCATTCTACTTGGATTTCTCAAGGAGGCTACAATAAAGTAGAAGATGAGTTATTAGGTGGAGAAAATGTAAATGCCTATTATTTAGAATTTGATACAGACCGTGCAGGGGACTTTAAACCATTAGCAAAAGTGTCTGACGGTAAGAAAGTAGTTCTTGGACTATTAACATCAAAATTTGCTGATTTAGAAAATAAAGATGAAATTATTGCTCGTATTAAAGAAGCTAGTCAATATGTACCATTAGAAAATCTATATTTAAGCACACAATGTGGATTTGCTTCAACAGAAGAAGGAAATGTAATTAAAGAAGA
>NZ_CAUUHX010000040.1:0-17686 GCF_963545075.1 uncultured Granulicatella sp. | reverse complement strand
TAACAACAATAGAAATAATCGATTTTGCACTTTCTGCTTTATAGTTTTGCGTATAAGTGGTTGCCATATAGTTAAAGATACGCTCGAAAAAGTCTTTGTGCTGATAAAGTTGCATTTCTATCATAATTTCCATGCCATCCTCTGTAGTAGCTGCTACATCAACAATCGTGCTATACATTACTGGATTCAAATTTTCTATCTCTTTTTGATAAGATTCTATCTGATACGGATTTGTTGGTCTAACATTTATCAGCTTCATTCCCGTCACTGCCTCGATGAAATCTTCCAGAATATATTCCTTTCCTGTTGTTGTCATCATTTTTTTGAAGAGTAGGTCATTTGTTGGTTTGATTTTCATAGTGATTTCTCCTTTAATTTTCTCTTCACCTTTATATACGAAAAATTTTCCAAAATTAATTTTTTTAATCTAACTTTTTTAAATAATTCCTTGTGTATTTATTGTTTTGTGCTGTTGTGCTATAATCATCAAGGAATATCTGAATAAAAGAGGATTTTTAAATGAAAAGATTAACGACAGAAGAAGTTAAACAGAGAGAATTAGCGATTCTTTTAGCCGTAGATGAGTTCTGTAAAAAGGAAAAACTTCATTATTTTCTTAATTATGGAACGTTAATTGGTGCGATTCGCCATAAAGGATTTATTCCTTGGGATGATGATATTGATATTATGATGCCAAGAAATGATTATGAACGTTTTAAACGTGAATTTTCTTCATCTCAATATGATATTTTATCATTAGAAAATAATGCCGATTACTATAATAATTTTATTAAAGTAGTGGATAATCAAACAGTGATTACAGATACTAGAAATCGTAAAACTTATAAGAGTGGAATTTTTATCGATATTTTCCCCTATGATCGAATTGATGATTTGAAGGCTGTAGATAAAACTTATCAATTAGAAAGTTTTAAATTATTATCATTTAGTAAGCATAAAAATATTGTGTACAAAGATAGTTTGATAAAAGATATGATTCGTACATTTTTCTGGACTGTGTTACTTCCTGTGTCTCCAAGAAGATTTGCGTATAAAATTGAAGATGTCATTCAACAATATACGAAACCAAATGGAAAATATGAATGCTTATTAGCTTCTAAATTAAAAGAAAAAGAAGTATTCGAAGCAGGAATTTTTGACGAAGTCATTGATGGAGAATTCGAAGGACATATTTTACCAATTCCAAAAGAATATGACCGTTTATTAACACAATATTATGGAGATTATTTAACATTACCTCCAATTGAAAAACAAACCAATCCACATGAATTGGAAGTTTATTTAAAAGAAGAGGAGTAGCATGATGCCAAAGTATTTAACAAAAGAAGAATTAAAGCAAACACAATTAGACATTTTAAAATATATTGATCGTATTTGTAAGGAAAATGATATTCAGTATTTTGTCAGTTATGGAACATTATTAGGTGCTGTTCGCCATAAAGGATTTATTCCTTGGGATGATGATATTGATATTTCTATGTACCGTTCTGAATATGATAAATTCATTGAAGCAGTTAAAAAAGATCAACATCCTTACTACAAAATTTTAAGTAAGGAAACTTCTGATTGGTATTTCCAAAACTTCTTAGTAGTGACAGATGAACGTACGGTTGTAGAAGATCATATTAAAGTCGATCGTCACGATACAAGTGTATTCGTGGATGTCTTTCCAATCGAACGTTATGATGATATTAAATTAATCGATAAAGCTCACTTAATGGCAACTTTACGTATGATTGCATATATTAAATTACAATATGTTCAATATGGCGATAGTCAGTTAAAAGATATTTGCCGAAAAATTATGTGGTATGCGCTACGAATCGTAAATCCACGTTGGTTTGGAAATCGTATCGATGCCTTAATTAAAAAATATCGTAAAGAAGATGGACAATATGAGGGTCTTGTGGGCTGTGGTAAAGACGGACGAAAAGAAGTATTCCCTCGCGGAACTTTTGAAGAATTAATTGAATTACCATTTGAGGATATGATGGTTCCTGCACCAAAAGAATATGATGTATTTCTTTCTCAATTTTATGGGGACTATATGAAGGTTCCTTCTCAAGAAGAAATTGATTATAAGAGTCATTTATTACAAGCTTATCGTAAAGATGAACAATAATGGAGTTTAAGTCTAAGAAGAGGTTGGACGTTTCCAGCCTTCTTTTTATGTCTATAGAAGTGTAGTAGAAGAAGGATAGTTAGAATAAAGAAACTCCTCAAATATTATGAATTGTTTAATATCTAGGATATTTGTTTCTATCTTTGTATGAATTTGCTATACTATCTCCAGTAAAATGAGGTGAATTATGAAAAATATTAAAGTAAATGCTATCGCAAACCTATTAATGCGAGTATTAAATATTGTTTTTCCACTAATTACAGGTCCCTATATTGCCAGAATTTTAAATAAAACAGAGTATGGGTATTTTAATATTACGAATACCTTTATAGGATTATTTATCCCTTTTGCAACTTTAGGAATTTATAATTATGGAATTCGAGCCATTAGTAAGGCAAAGGAAAATAAGCAAGAGATTAATCGAATTTTTTCATTACTCTTTTATATTTCCTTATTTTGTACCGTTATTACAACGATTGTCTATTTTATCATCACATTCCAAATGGAAGGTGCTCCTGTATTAAAAACATTGTATTACATTATGGCGATACAAGTATTTGCACAGTTTTTAAATATTGAATGGATGAATGAAGCATTTGAAAATTACACGTTTATTTTATACAAGACTTTATTTATTCGTCTGTTTATGCTTGTCTCTATTTTTACTTTTGTAAAAACAGAGCATGATATTGTACCGTATGCCTTTTTAATGTCCATTGCGACACTGTTAAACTATTTAGCAAGTTTCTTCTGGATTAAGAAAGAAGTCCACTTTGTTGGGGTTCAATGGAAAGATGTTAAAGCAGTCATTCAACCGTTAATTGCTATTCTTTTATTAGCAAATGCAGGTATGCTTTATACGTATTTAGATAGAATGTTTTTATCTTCTATTGCATTACCAGAATATGTATCGTATTACACAATTGCTCAAACATTAGTATTCTCTATTTCAGGAGTTATTAGTGGAGCGGTGAGTGTTAGTATTCCAAGGCTTGGCTATTATTTAGGAATTAATGATAAGAAAGCTTATGATGATTTAGTCAATAAGGGCGGAAGAATTTTCATGTTCTGTATTACACCGTTAAATTTTGGATTAGCTATTTTAGCAAGTCATGCAACTGTATTATATGCAGGGGAGCAATATTTAGATGCTAGCTTTAGTGTGTTCTTATTTGCCCTTCGTTCTATTCCATGGGCAATGGCATTAATTTTAGAAAATCAAATTATTTTTGTACAAGGTTATGAAAATAAATTAACGATGTTCTATTTTATTGGTGGAGGACTAAACTTAGTATTGAATTCTATTCTAGCGCTTTTAGGTATTACAAAACCAGAATGGTATATTTTAACAACGATTGTTGCTGAATTATTAGTAATTGCATTAGATATCTTATTAATTAATAATAATAAATTAATCGATTTAAGAAAATTATTTATTCATGCTGGAAAATACGTTCTCTATTCATCAGGATTTTTCATTATTTATGGATTGATTTCTTGGATTCGTCCAATTGAAATGGTAGTGAATGGGGCATTGCTTATCAATATTTTTGTAACAATTGTTAGCTGTGTCATTTATTATGTCGTTGTATTAGCACTTGTAAAAGATGAAATTTTCTATGAAGTAATTCATGCAGTGAAAAATAAAGTATTGAAGAGAGGATAAGATATGAGTGAATTAATTAGTGTCATTGTTCCCGTATACAATGTCGAACAATATTTAGAAAAATGTGTTCAATCGATTCAAACACAAACTTATTCTAACTTAGAAATTTTATTAGTTGATGATGGTGCTACCGATTCAAGTGGACGCCTATGTGATGAATTAGCGACAACAGATGAGAGAATAATAGTCATTCATAAAGAAAATGGAGGCCTATCTTCAGCAAGAAATGAAGGACAAAAAAATGCTAAAGGTGAGTATGTTTTGTTCGTTGATTCAGATGATTACATTCATGAAGAAATGATTGAGTCCCTTTATCAACAACTTATTGCTGAAAATGCAGATGTTTCAAGTTGTAATGTCATGAATGTTTATACGACAAACCAAACTCCTCAATGTGATCGAGAAGATTTGTATTTAGTATTGAATCAGGAAGAGTTTTTAAGAGAATATTTAATTGGACAAAAAGTTCCTGGAACGATTTGTAATAAATTAATTCGAAAAGAGATTGCTGACAAGATAGAATTTCCAGTTGGAAAAATTTATGAAGATGCATTTTATCACTATCAATTAGTTCAAATTGCAAAAAAATATGTCGTTAATACAAAACCTTATTACTATTACTATCATAGACAACAAAGTATTACGACAAATCCTTATCGTGAACGTGATTTAGTATATATTACGATTTATCAACAATTTTATGATTTAGTAAAACAGCAATTTCCGAAATTGGAAGAAGAAGCATTCTTTCGATTATCTTACGCACATTTTTATATTTTAGATAAAATGCTAGTGGAAGAGAATTTTGAATCATTAGCAGACTATCCAAGGGTGCGTAACTATTTGAAACAACATGCCTTTAAGATTGCGAAAAATACTATTTTCCAAAAGGGAAGAAGAATTGCTTCGTTAGCACTAAAAATCAATATTCATTTGTATCGAAAATTGATGCTGGCTAATATGGAGAAAAATAAGAAAATTCATGAGTAATGATAAATGAAGACTTTTGCGACTGCAAAAGTCTTTTTTTACGTTTTTAATTGTAAAATACACAAAATTTAAAAAAACATTAGAAAAATTACGCCAGAATTAAAAATATGATTGACAAAAATTAAAAAGGTGATATTCTATAGAAAAATTTATTGTGTTAAAAAAAGAAATGGAGGAATTACAATGCAAAATTTGATAACAAAAGAAGTTAAATTAAAGATGATTCCATGGTTGTTGATTGGTATTTTTGGGAGCTTACTAACATTAGGAATTCCTTATTTAGTACAGTCATTATTAGATAATGGCGATGGGAAAAATATTTTTCAAAATATTATGCTCATTGTTGCACTTCTGTTTGTACAGTTATTATTATCGTTCAGTGCCCATTATGGATTATTAAAAATTGGGGAAAATATTGTACTTGATTTTCGTATGAAAGCTTATGAGAGTGTTCTTTATAACGAACAAGAATCTCAAAAAAGAAGTGGAGAATCAGCTGGTGAAATTATTGAAGTAAGTAAAAAATTAAAAAACTTTATCGTTTTTCAATTACCAACTTTTATTCAAAGTATTGTGACAATAGTCGGTATTTTAATTTTCTTATTTATTCTAAATTGGAAATTATCTATTGTAATTTTATTAGGAATTCCTTCAATCTTTTTAGTCTTAAATCCAATGAGTAAACTGCTTTCGAATATCAGTCAATCTGAACAAAAAGTAACTATCAAAGTGATTGGACAATTAGGAGAGTATTTTAGAAATCGTACATTCTTTTTAGCGAATAATGCTACAGATCAAAGTAAACAAAAGATGAAAGAGTCATATTTAGAATTGTATCAACAATCTGTAAAATTAGGATTCTTTGAAGCGTTAATGCAGCCTTTTTCATTATTTTTTGTAACGATTGTATTAAGTTTCATTTTCCTATTTGGTGGCTTATTACTTTCTGGTGGTGAGATGACGATTGGGACATTTATTTCATTCTTAATTTACATCTTTATGTTATTAACACCTGCAAGTTCTGTCGGTAGTTTTTTAGGGGAATTATCTAAATTACAAGGATCAATGAGTGATTTATTAGAATTGATTAGCAAACCAATTTCAGTTCAGGAAAATACTGGAGATGTGGTTGATTTATCAAATGCAACCATTCAATTATCAGATGTTTCATTTAGTTATGAGGAAACAGAAGTATTAAATCATATTTCAATGGAAATTCATTCTGGTTCAACCGTAGCGATTGTTGGGCCATCAGGAGCTGGTAAGAGTACATTGTTAAGTCTTTTATTAGGAATGATACAACCAACTAATGGACAAGTTTCCATTGATTCTTACGACTTAAGCGGAGTAAATCTTCAAGAATATAGAAATCAAATTGGTTATCTTGCACAAAATGAAACATTGTTAGCAGGAACGATTTTAGATAATTTAACGTGGGGATTGAAGGAAACGGTTAGCACAGAAGCTATTAATCAAGCTTTGAAAGATGCTGAAATCTATGATTTTGTAACAGCATTACCACAAGGCATTCATACAAATGTATCAGAATTAGGGGATAATTTTTCAGGTGGGCAACAGCAACGATTGGCATTTGCTCGTATTTTACTAAGAAATCCAAAATTAATTTTCTTAGATGAAGCAACTTCATCATTGGATAGTATTTTAGAGCATAAGATTATTCAAACTTTAGAAAGAGAGTATCATCATCTAACAAAAGTTATGATTGCTCATCGATTATCGACGGTTCAAGATGCTAGTCAAATTTATTTCCTAGAAGATGGAAAGATTACAGGAGTAGGAACTCATTCTGAATTATTAGAAACACATCCACACTATCAAGAATTTGTAAAAAAACAAATGATCCATCAATAGTAAGTGAATATAAGTCTAGTGCAAATGGTGATGTTATTACAACTGCACTAGGCTTTTTAGTGTACTGGATTTAAATCGTTTGACAAAATATGTTTTATACGTATGATATTTAATGTAATGAGATAGAAATCTGGTTATCTTTTAATAGGATGTAGAGGTGAAAGTATGTTGAAATCATATCCTGCAATATTTCATAAGGAAGATGATGGTAGATTTTGGGTAGAATTTCCTGAATTTCATGGTGGAACACAGGGAGATTCTCTTGAAGAATCTATGAAAAATGCGAAAGAAATGTTAGAGAGTGTGTTAGCATTGTACATCGATGAGGGAAAGGAGTTACCAATTCCAACAGATATTAATACTTTAACAGTAGAAAATGGATTTGTTAGCATGATACTTGCTGATCCAACTCCGTTTATAAGAAACAATAAGGCAATTCGAAAGAATGTTACAGTACCTGAGTGGCTAGTGAGACTTGCAGACCGACAAAGTATCAATTATTCAGAAGTTCTTACACAAGCATTACAAAATCAGTTAAAAGTATAAAGAATAAATTGAAGAAGACTTTTGCGAGTGCAAAAGTCTTTTTTAACGTTTTCTTTCTATGACAAAGCAAATAGGTGGTTGGTTTTGTTGGTTGATAAATTGATACTGCAACACTGTCCATTCATGTTGATCTAATGTCGGAAGAAACTGTTGTAATTGAGATAATTCTGTATCTCCACCTTCATGTCCCCAATAACAAACCAATACAATGCGACCACCAATCGTCAACAACTCCATAATAGATTCAATCGCACGAATGGTGGAGTCAGGAGTCGTAATAATCGACTTATCACTTCCAGGTAAATATCCTAAATTAAAGATAGCAGCTTGAATAGGTTCTTGAATATAATTTGCTAGATTTGCATGGGAGTCACAAATGAGTTGAATATTTTCTTTCGTGTCTAATGCTTGAATCTTTTCAGTTGTTTTCACGAGTGCTGCTTCTTGAATATCAAAAGCGAAGACTTTTCCTTCATTTTGAACCAGTTTTGAAAGGAAAATCGTGTCATTTCCATTCCCCATTGTTGCATCTATCACGCAGTCTCCAGGCTTGATACATTCTTGTAACATGGGATGGCTGAATTTTTGGGCATTTTGAATCATTTATAGAACTCCTTTACCAAATCTTTAACATTTATTACAATAACTTTACGGTTGTTAAGAGTATACAACGAATGCAGTGTTCGTGCAACGTTCCCCTATGAATCAAAAAAGTTTCTCCTATAATGAATAATGAATGAAGTAGGAGGAATCGAGAAATGTTAGAAAGTAGAAATGCAAGACTGTTAAGAATAAAAAAAGAAAAACAATCACAAAAAGTACAAATGATGAATCAATCTTTAAAAAGATCATTAATCGTAGTAGGAACAACTGCCTGTGTGGGATTATATGTTTCTCCTGTGGATCAATTATTATCCGTTAATTTTAGTGTAGTAGAAGCTTCAACAGCTGCTACACAATTTTTACGTAATATTATTCCTGCAGCTCAAAATGTTGCAAGAGGAAAAGATATTTACGCTTCAGTTATGATTGCTCAAGCTGCTCTTGAATCAGGTTGGGGTACAAGTGCCTTATCGAAAGCACCAAACCATAACTTATTTGGTGTAAAAGGAAGCTATAATGGACAATCTGTCAATATGCAAACATTAGAAGATAGTGGTGGACAAAACTATTACAGTATTCAAGCAGATTTTAGAAAATATCCATCTTATCAAGAATCATTAGAAGATTATGCCGATAAAATTGTGAATGGAATTTCTGGAGCGCCATTATTTTATTCTGGTGCTTGGAAGAGTAAGACGAATAGTTATCAAGATGCTACAGCTTATTTAACAGGTCGTTATGCAACGGATACTGCATATGGTGCAAAATTAAATCGAATTATTGAACAATTTGGCTTAACAAAATATGATACAGAAACTGCTGTCAATATGGCTGAAGAAATTGCAAGTAATGAAACATCTACAACAAGTGGAAATAGTTATACAGTTGTCAGTGGGGATAGTTTATATGCAATTGCTCGAAAAACAGGAACAAGTATTCAAGATTTATTAAGCTTAAATGGATTGAATTTAAACTCAATTATTCACCCAGGACAAGTTTTAGCATTATCTTCAAAATCAGCAACAACTGAGACAAAACAAGAAGAAAGTGTTTCTAAAGAAGAGAAGGCTAATGAAGAAACTACAAACGAAGAAACTTCAACAAGTACGAAGCGAAGTTCATCATCTGGAACATACACAGTAGTCAGTGGTGATGGTTTATATGCGATAGCTCGAAAAACAGGAACAAGTATTGATGATTTATTAAGCTTAAATGGTTTAAGTTTAACTTCAACGATTTATCCAGGACAAGTGTTAACATTATCGGCAAATAGCCAAGAGGCTGAATCTGAAGAAAGTTCTTCAACAGAGAATGAAAGTTCAACGTCAACACAAGAAACTTCAAGCGAAGAAAATGCAGCAAGTTCAGAACAAACATCAACAGGTGGAACGTATACAGTAGTCAGTGGTGATGGCTTATATGCAATTGCTCGAAAAACAGGAACAAGTATTGATGATTTATTAAGCTTAAACGGATTAAGTTTAAATTCGACAATTTATCCAGGACAAGTGTTAACATTATCAGGAAATAGTGAAGCTGCTCCAGCTGCAGAAAGTACAGAATCAACTGCTGAGGAGAGTCAAGAAGAGGTAGCTACACCAGAAGAAACAACTCCTTCAACTAATGCAAAAATGTATTATGTTCATAGTGGAGATTCTTTATACCGTATAGCGCATAATCATGGAATTTCTTTATCGACTTTATTAGAATGGAATAACTTAAGTGTTGATAGTATCATTTATCCAGGTCAAGGTTTGATTGTTTCTGATGGATCAAGTCCTTCATCTGAACAAGCAGAAGAGTCAACTAGTTCTTCAGAAGAAACAGCAAGTGAAAGTACTGAAACAACATATACCGTTCAACCCGGTGATGGTTTATGGCGAATTGCGAAAAATCACGGATTAACATTAGATGAATTAAAATCATTGAATCAATTAACGTCTAATATTATCCAACCAGGACAAGTCTTGATTGTTTCAAAATAAATTGATATAATGCTAGTAAATATTAGCAAACAAAGGAATAGTAGAAATTTGGATTGTAGTAGAGAGTGCATGGTTGGTGAAAATGCATCATGAAAAGTTTTGAACTCGCCTTTTAGCTGAATTTCTGAAATGAAGTAAGAAATTCCGTTTCACTCGCGTTAAGAGTATGTTAAGTATAAAATTAGGTGGTACCACGTGGAAACGTCCTATTGTCTTTAGAGACATTAGGGCGTTTTTTAGGTATTTCCAGAAAAGAGGGGAAAATTATGTCATTTAATCATCATGAAATCGAACCAAAATGGCAAAAATTTTGGTTAGACAATCATACATTTAAAACTACGGAAGATAAAAATAAAAAGAACTTTTATGCATTAGATATGTTCCCATATCCATCAGGACAAGGGTTACACGTAGGGCATCCAGAAGGATATACTGCAACGGATGTTGTTTCACGTATGAAACGTGCGCAAGGGTATAATGTATTACACCCAATGGGATGGGATGCATTTGGATTACCAGCAGAACAATATGCGTTAGATACAGGGAATGACCCTGCTGAATTTACATTGAAAAATATTGCTACTTTCAAACGTCAAATTCAAGAATTAGGATTTAGTTATGACTGGGATCGAGAAATTAATACAACAGATCCAAATTACTATAAATGGACTCAATGGATTTTTACAAAATTAGTAGAAAAAGGTTTAGCGTATGAAGCAGAAGTACCGGTTAACTGGTGTCCTGCATTAGGAACAGTATTAGCCAATGAAGAAGTTATTGATGGTAAATCAGAACGTGGTGGACATCCAGTGTACCGTAAACCAATGAAACAATGGATGTTAAAAATTACTGCTTATGCAGACCGCTTATTAGAAGATTTGGATGATTTAGATTGGCCAGAAAGCATTAAAGATATGCAAAGAAACTGGATTGGTCGTTCTAAAGGTGCACAAGTAACGTTTAAAGTAAAAGATTCAGATGAAAGTTTTGAAGTATTTACAACTCGTCCAGATACATTATTTGGAGCTACTTATAATGTTTTAGCACCTGAACATGAATTAGTTCAAAAAATTGTAACTCCAGAACAAAAAGAAGCAGTGGATGCTTATATTGCTTCTGTTTCTACTAAATCAGATTTAGAACGTACAGAATTAGCAAAAGAAAAAACAGGGGTATTTACAGGAGCTTATGCGATTAACCCTGTTAACGGAAAAGAAATTCCAATTTGGATTGCAGACTATGTATTAGTGAGTTATGGAACAGGAGCAATTATGGCGGTACCTGCTCATGACGAACGTGACTACGAATTTGCAAAAGTATTTGGTCTAGACATTATTCCAGTTATCGAAGGTGGAGATGTGACTCAAGAAGCTTATACTGGAGATGGCGTTCATATTCATTCTGAATTTTTAGATGGCTTAAATAAAGCTGATGCAATTGAAAAAATGAATGAATGGTTGAAAGAACAAGGCGTTGGAGAAGCAAAAGTAAGTTACCGTCTACGTGACTGGTTATTCTCTCGTCAACGTTATTGGGGAGAACCAATTCCAGTGATTCACTGGGAAGATGGTACAATGACAACTGTTCCTGAAGAAGAGTTACCATTAGTATTACCAAAAACAGATAAAATTAAACCAAGTGGTACAGGTGAATCACCATTAGCAGCTATTGAAGAATGGTTATATGTTACGGATGAGAAAACAGGATTAAAAGGACGTCGTGAAACAAATACAATGCCACAATGGGCAGGAAGTTCATGGTATTTTGTTCGTTATATTGATCCGCATAATCAAGAACAAATTGCAGATCCTGAAAAATTAAAAGAATGGTTACCAGTTGATTTATATATCGGTGGTGCAGAGCACGCAGTATTACACTTATTATATGCTCGTTTCTGGTATAAAGTATTATACGATTTAGGTGTTGTTCCAAATAAAGAACCATTCCAAAAATTATTTAACCAAGGAATGATTCTTGGTGAAGGTAATGAAAAAATGTCTAAATCAAAAGGAAATGTTGTGAATCCAGATGATGTTGTTCGTCAATATGGGGCAGATACATTACGTTTATATGAAATGTTTATGGGACCATTGGATGCTTCAATTGCTTGGAGTGAAAAAGGTCTTGAAGGAAGCCGTAAATTCTTAGAACGTGTTTGGAGATTACTAGTCGATGAAGAAGGTAAATTACGTGACCGTATTACTACTTTCAATGATGGTTCATTAGATAAAATTTATCACCAAACAGTTAAGAAAGTTACTGAAGATTATGAAGCATTACGCTTTAACACAGCAATTTCTCAAATGATGATTTTTGTAAATGAAGCGTATAAAACAGAAGCACTTCCAGTTCAGTATATGAAAGGTTTAGTTCAATTATTAGCACCAATCGCTCCACACTTAGGAGAAGAATTATGGTCTAAACTAGGCGCAACTGAATCTATTAGCTATGTTGCATGGCCAACTTACGATGAAAAATTCTTAGTAGAAGATGAAGTAGAAGTTATCTTCCAAGTAAATGGAAAAATTAAAGCTCGTGTAATGGTTCCAGCAAATAGTGATGCAGCATCAATGGAAGAAATTGCAAGAAATCATGAATCTGTAAAAACCGCAATTGAAGGCAAAACAGTTCGTAAAGTTATTGCAGTTCCAGGGAAATTAGTAAACATTGTAGCTAACTAATAAAATTTAAATATATTTGATGGCAGGAGGGGTTCTTTTAAATAAAGAGCTCGCTCCTTTTGCCGTTATGAGATGTAGAAAAGGAGATATCATGATTTATTTTGATAATTCAGCAACAACAAAAATTGCTCCAGAAGCATTACAATCGTATGTTCAAACAAGCGAGCGTTTTTGGGGAAATCCTTCAAGCTTACATCGACTTGGAGGACAAGCCTTTCAAGTATTAGAAAAAGCAAGAGAACATATTGCGACTCTTTTAGGTGCTAAAACAGAAGAGATTTATTTTACTTCTGGTGGAACAGAAAGTAATAACTGGGCGATTAAAGGAACGGCACTGGAAAAAAGAGTGTTTGGAAATCATATTATTACGACAAAAATTGAACATCCTTCCGTTTTAAATACGGTGAAACAATTAGCTCAATTAGGATTTGAAATCAGTTATTTAGATGTCAATGACAAAGGTGAAATTTCATTAGAACAATTAGAATCCATGCTAAAAAAAGAAACAATTTTAGTTTCTGTAATGGCAGTCAATAACGAAATTGGCGTGAGTCAAAATATTGCAGAGATTTCTCGTATTCTTGAACAATATCCATGGGTTCATTTTCATGTTGATGCGGTTCAAGCTTTAGAACAAGTTCCAGATTTATTAGCTCTTGGACGAATTGACTTATTAAGTTTATCTGCTCATAAATTCCATGGACCACGTGGAGTTGGAATACTTTATAAAAAAGCCGGAAGAAAAATTCAGTCGTTATTAACAGGTGGAGGTCAAGAAAAGACTGAACGTAGCACAACTGAGAATTTACCTGGAATTGTTGCTACTGCTAAAGCAATGCGTATGTATTTAGAAGCTCCACATCCAATGAAGGAAATTAGAGACTATTTGTGGAATTTCTTAGATCAACAACCGCAAATAAAAATTTTCTCTCCAAAAGAGGGAGTGGATCATATTCTATGTTTTGCTTTAAAAGGAGTTCGTGGAGAAGTGCTAGTTCATGCTTTTGAAGAGGAAGAGATTTATATTTCAACCACTTCTGCTTGTTCAAGTAAAAAATCAGATAGTTCTAGTACCTTAGCTGCGATGAATGTTCCAGATTATTGGGCAACAAGTGCAGTTCGTGCAAGTTTTTCATATTTGAACACAATGGATGAAGCAAAACAATTTGTAGAAGTATTAGAAAAATTAATGAAAAAATTTGAATTTTTAAAATAAAGGAGTGAAAAAGTGAAAGTTAGATTATTAGTAAGATATGGCGAATTATCGACTAAGGGTCGTAATAAAAAAATGTTTACGCAAAAATTAGCCAATAATATTAAAAAAGCATTGATGAATTATCCTCAAGTTCGAGTTTTCCCCGATTATGATTTTATGTATTTAGACTTAAATGGAGTTTCTCAAGAAGAGATTATTCCATTATTAAAACCAATTTTCGGTATTCAATCTTTTTCTCCTGTTTATATTTTAGAAAAAGACATGGAGAAAGTGAAAGAAGTCGTATTGGATTTAGTTGGAAAAGAAAATCCAAACGGAAAAACTTTTAAAATTGCTACAAAACGTAGTGACCATGAATTTGTGATGGATACGAATGAGATTAATTTATTTTTAGGAGATGCAGTATTAGAAGCATATCCTGAAATTCGTGTACAATTGAAACAACCAGATATTACGGTTCGTGTAGATGTTCGTCGTCAACATATTATGGTGAGTTTACAAACGATTCAAGGTGCCGGAGGTTTACCTGTTGGAACAAGTGGTAGAGTATCATTAATGTTATCAGGAGGAATTGATTCGCCAGTTGCCGCATATCTAGCAATGAAGAGAGGTATGGAAGTACAATGTGTGCATTTTGCTAGTCCGCCTTATACAAGTCCTCAAGCATTGGTGAAAACAAAACAACTAGCTGCAAAAGTAGCAATCTATGGGGGAAGTTTACAATTCTTCACAGTACCATTTACAGAAATTCAAGAAGAAATTAAAAAAGCTGTCCCTGAAAATTACTTGATGACAGTAATGCGTAGAATGATGTTAAGAATTACAGATCAACTACGTGAGAAAAATCATGGCTTAGCAATTGCGAATGGTGAATCAGTAGGACAAGTAGCTTCTCAAACATTAGAGAGCATGATCGCGATTAATGATGTAACGAATACACCAATCATTCGACCAGTTGCTACAATGGATAAACTAGATATTATTGCAATCGCACAAGAAATTGATACATTTGAATTATCGATTCAACCATTTGAAGATTGTTGTACTGTTTTTGCACCACCAAGTCCAAAAACAAAACCAAAATTAGAAAAAGCAAGAGAATACGAAGCAAGATTGAATATTGAAGAATTAGTAAATCGAGCAGTAGAAAATACAGTAGTAGAAGAAATCACTCCAAACTATGTAGCAGAAGAAGTAGAAAACACTGCCCGGATGGATGATTTGTTTTAGAAGAAGAGGAGACAGGCAAAAACCGCCTGTCTCTTTTTAGTTAATTATAAAACAAAAGACTTTTCCCATAGCAGAATCATCAAAACCACAAGTTGGTTTTGATGATAGGAAAATTCGAGACCAAGGCTCGAATTTTAGGTATGAGATTCGCTTTGCGAAGCTGCTACCGTCCTTGCTATTCAAAGAAAAGTCTATTTTTTATTTATATTATTATTGTTGAAAATATTCTTTCAAAGCACTTGCAATGCTTTTTGCAATATTTTCTTGATATTCTGTTGATTCAATTAATTTATTGTCATCCGGATTGTTTAAATAACCTAATTCTAAAAGAATTGAAGGCTGTTTATTATCACGTAACACTAAGAAGTTTTGGAATTTAGTTCCTTGACTTTTTACAGTTAAGTTTCTAGCGATATATTTATTCACCGTTTGTGCTAAGTTTTCACTTGTCGCAGCAAAATAATAGCCAGTTGTTCCAGAGGCATTAGAGTTAGGACCAGAATCAAAGTGTAAACTAATGAAGGCATTCGCTTTTTGTCGATTACTTAATTGTGCACGATTTTCTAAGCTAACACTTTTATCAGAGTCACGAGTTAAAATAACAGTTGCCCCTAAATCTTCTAATTCTTTTTTCAATAATAATGCAGTCGTTAATGTATGATCCGCTTCATGTTTTTCACTAAATGTCACAACAGCTCCTGGATCATCACCACCATGGCCTGGGTCAATCACAATTTTTGCTTGTTCAATTCCTTGTGGAATATGACTGTCCGATTCGACAGCAGCAAAGTTGGCATTGACTAACCAATATGGAATATAAGCTTTTTTACCATTTCCAATAGATACTTTATAAAAATCATTTTCACGGTCTTCATAGTTGAAAATTGTTCCTGCATTTACAGTGCTTATACGTTTTGAGAACATATCAGCTGATTCATATAGAGGAGTTTCTTTCAATTTTGAGGAGACCATTTTTTTAGCATCCAATGTTTGAGGTAAACCTGCTTGTAATTTATACAATTCATTCATATGGTCAACAGCATAATTTAATTGGTTACTATCAACGTATCCTTCTTGTCCATTATAAGAAACCTTAGCGAAGTTTGATTGTTGATCGTCTATTAAATAGAATGGTTGTCCAAATGGAATCGTAGTTACTACTTGAGAAGTACTATTAGCTTCTTTATATAGAGAAATAGCTCCACTAGAGTGTCCAATCATTAAATGAGTTAATAAGACATCTTTCGTAGGCATCCATGCAACTTGTTGATGAAATTGAACTTGTAACCACTCATCATTTACTTTATGTAAAACAAGTACGTATTCCCCTTTTTTTACTTCAGCAATAGGAAATTGTTGAGTATTGGGTTCTTGATACAATTTTATTGGAGTATCACTTTCTACAGCTGCAACTTGAGCAACTTGTGACTTGTCAAGTTTTTCATTATTTTGATTTTCATCTTCGGCTTGATAATTGGAAACTACAGTCGTTTCACTTTGAGTAGAAAATGGAGCTGGATTAGAATCAATCAATGGAATAATTGAAAAACCAAAAGCAAGAAGGAAAGCACTAAAACTCATGAAATATTGAACGTTTTTATTACGTATTACTTTTTTAACGTTTTCCATAGGCGCTCCTTTTATCATCTTATTTTAATCTAATATATTTCTTATTATACCAATTATGAAAGTGTTTGAAAAGTAAAAGGTAAGGGTAATCGTAGAGGATTTGATATTAGTTAATAGAAGGGTTAATGCTTGATGAATCATAATTTCTCACGTAAAATGAAAAGTGATTTGAATGAGGAGGAAGATAAATGTTATTAGGATCTCATGTTTCCATGAGTGGAAAAGAAATGATGTTATTATCTGCAAAAGAAGCAGCAAGTTATCAAGCAAATACGATGATGGTGTATACTGGAGCACCACAAAATACAAGAAGAAAGCCAATCGAAGAGTTAATGATCCCACAAGGACAAGCATTTATGCAAGCAAATGGAATTGAAGAAGTAGTCGTCCATGCACCTTACATTATTAACTTAGCAAATACTACAAAAGAAGGTTATTTAGATTTTGCGATTGAATTTTTAAGAGAAGAAATTCGTCGTGCAGAAGCCATTGGTGCAAAACAAGTTGTATTACATCCAGGTTCTCACGTTGGTGCAGGAGTCGATGTAGGGATTGCCCAAATTGTAAAAGGCTTAAACGAAGTTATTGATAAAAATCAAAAAGTTCAAATTGCTCTTGAAACAATGGCAGGAAAAGGAACTGAATTAGGTCGAACATTTGAAGAGATTGCTCGTATGATTGACGGTGTTACTCATAATGGTCGATTATCTGTAACTTTGGATACTTGTCATATTCATGATGCGGGATATAACTTAAAAGAAGATTTTTCTGGCGTTATGACGGAATTTGATAAAGTGATTGGTTTAGACCGCTTAAAAGTATTACATATTAATGATTCTAAAAATGTCTGCGGAGCACACAAAGACCGTCATGCAAATTTTGGATTTGGTGAAATTGGTTTTGAGGCTTTAATGCAAGTAGTATCAGAAGAGAAATTTAAAAATATTCCTAAAATTTTAGAAACTCCATATGTTGGAGAAGATAAGAAAAATCAAAGACCGCCTTACTTATATGAAATTCAAATGATTCGTCAAAATCAATTTGACTCAGATTTACTTTCAAAAATTATTAGTCAGTAATAGGAGGAAGTTTTATGCCACACGATCATGAACACGAATGTTGTCA
>NZ_CAUUHX010000039.1:0-18041 GCF_963545075.1 uncultured Granulicatella sp. | reverse complement strand
CGTAGTTAAAAAGGATTATACCCATTCACCGTTTGCATTTAATTTGTATCCATCAATGACAGTATTTTTCGCCATCTTACCATTTGATAGTACATCATACCAATGATTACCTTTTTTCCATTTATTACGAGTTACTACTTCTTTCAAAGAAACGTTTTTATCTAGCAAAAATAACAAGAAAAACTCCCTTGAATAGCAGCAGTAACATAAGCCACTTCGGCTTATGTTACAAGGTAAAATTCGAGACCGAGGCTCGAATTTTAGCCATGAGACTCGCTATGCGAGGCTGCTGGCAACCTTGCTATTCAAGGAAGTTTTTCTGTTATTTTTGTTTTACGTTATTACGTTAAATTTTACGACTGGAACGCAATCGAAAATAGCATCATCCATACGGGTAAAATCACGATATAGAGTAATGTCGTAATCGTAACAGCGGATGTCGCAAAATAGATATCCGCATTTTCCTCCGTTGCCAATAACGGCATAATCACCAATGTAGGAATCGTTGATTGAAGAAAGAACGTTTCTTGTAATTTCATTGGTAATTCGATTGAAAAGAACTGAATGACTCCCACTTGAATTGTTAAAAGAATCGCTGGAAACAATACAAAACGTCCAAATATCGATAAACGCATATCACCATCGAATGTCAACGAACGAAGCCCCACTTGCGCTAAACGAATCCCAATATATATCAACGATAACGGTGTTACTAAATTCCCAATATAAACGAGTGATTGATTCAAGAATGTTGGAAGTGTCCACCCAAACCATACCCAAATCATACTCCCTAAAAAAGCGATTAAAGGTGGTGAGAAAATCCGACTCCATTGAATTCCTTTTTCAACATGTTTCTGATTATAATAAGCAAATAAGTAAGTTCCCACTGTAAAAGTCGATAAAGTATTCACTACATAATATACTAAAAAATAAGGCATAGCCTCTTCACCAAATAAAGATAAATTCAACGGTAATCCCATAAAAATCGTATTCGCATTAACAATCGTATTCATTACCGTTGCCTTACGTTCATTAGGAATACGAAATACTTGAACAATAATCCAAGCAACAATATATCCAACCACGACACTCAAAAGTGGAATTCCTAAACTTCCTACAAATTCAATCATTTTTTCCCTTGAAATAAATCTTAAAACAGAAATCATAATCGAAGCAGGTAATGCAATTTTAATAATAAGAGAAGCAATACTGGCTGAAAAATTTTTATCAAACCATCCCTTTATTTGTAATACATATCCTAAACTAATCATGATGACTATCGTTGCCATACTTGAAAAGATTTCACCTAACATTTTAATCCTCCAATTTCTTCGTACAGTCACTATACTCTGCTTTTCCTCTACCTGTCAACATTCTATAAAATATAAAAATCTCGAAAAATCTGTTAGACAAACTTTCCGAGACTTCTTCCTTATTTCTTCAATTGATTTTTAATTATCGTACCAAATAAACTAATGACTAAAATAATTAAAAATACACAGGTAATCGTAGCACCTGGTGGTGTATCAAATTCATAAGACATACTTAATCCACTAAAAATACCAAAAATACTAATTAAAATACCCGACACAATCACACCTGTAAAACTTCTTGTTAAACGAATTGCGATAGAGGCTGGTAATACAATAACTGCTGAAACTAATAAAGCTCCAGCAATTGGCATCATCACTGAAATGACTACCCCTGTAATAATCGTGAAAACTTGTGTCATCAAACGAACAGGTAAACCTGCCGTATAAGCTGTATCTTCATCAAATGATAAAACATATAACGGTCGTCTAAAAATCAAATATAATACGACCACAATGATCGCTAAAGCAATCATCAACCACATTTGTTGTTGTGTAATCGTCACGATAGAACCAAATAAAAATTGATCCACACTAATTGTTGAACGACCTTTTTGGAAATTCATTAAAATTAAAGCAATTGCCATCCCACCAGACATTAATATCGCAACAGTCACTTCTGAATAACCTTTAAAGTATTTCCCAATGACTTCCAATACAATGGCTGCTAAAACGACCACTACTAATGTCATAAAGGTAGGATTGTAGCCTAATAATAATCCTAGAGAAACTCCCACTAAGGAAACATGCGATAATGTATCTGCCAATAATGACTGTCTTCTTAAAATTAAAAATAACCCCAAAATTGGCGTAATCATCGCCATTGCTAATCCTGTGATGAATGCTCTTTGCATGAAACCATAGAAAAACATCTCCATGGAGAATCCTCCTTTCTCATTAAATGAATATGTTTATCCACATAATGTTCCAAATCTTCTTCCTCATGCGTCACCATTAAAATCGCTTTTCCATGATGTGCACAACTGTGATGTAAGAGATGGTAGAAACGCTCTCTACTTGTTTTATCCATTCCTGCTGTTGGTTCATCTAAGACAAATAAGTCTGGATCTGTCGCAAAAATACGCGCTAAACAAATTCTTTGCTTTTGACCACCCGATAACTCACCAATACGTTTATGGCGTTCATCCCACATTCCAACAGATTTTAAGGCTTTTTCAATATGTTCATGGTCTTCTTTATCTAATCGTTGAAACCAACGACCTTGTTGGTAACGACCTGAAGCAACTAATTCATAAACAGTTGAAGGAAATCCCACATTAAAAGAAGAAATTTGTTGTGGGGCATATCCAATCGATAAAGTTTCTCCTTGTGTATTAACGGTTGCGATTGTTGCTTTTCCTTGTTTTGGAGTTAATAATCCTAAAATATTTTTTAATAAAGTGGATTTGGCTGCACCATTTTCGCCTGTTAAAATAACAAATTCCCCCGGTTCAACAGTAAAACTAATGTTTTCTAAAACGGGTTCATTATCATACGAAAATGATAAATTCTCAACTGAAATGTAACTCATGCTAACTCCTTCCTTTTCTAAATCGTAGTAATTCTTTTTTATGTACGTTTGTTAGGATAGCATATTTTAGTACGAATAATCAAGAATTTACGATAGATAGCATTCTATTAATATCTAAAAGATTTACTCCACAACTAAAATAGGAATCAAGCAACCTAACATTGCTTAATTCCTTCAATAAAGTTAATTCAAAAATCCTATTTTATTCAGTAATTAAATCCATTCACCATTATCATTAACATTGTAACCATCTGGAGTAATTGTATTTATTATTAATTCTCCTAAAGAATTTAAGTAGCACCATTTACTACTTACTTGTTGCCATCCTGTTATCATTTCTCCTGATTTATTCATGTAGTACCAATATTTTCCAACTTGAATCCATCCTATTGACATTGCTCCCATTTCATCAAAAAAATACCATTTACTATCATTAATAACAGATTCTTTACCATTTTCAGTAGATTTGATAAAGGAAATGAAATCACTCTTCAAATTATAGAACCTATTATTTAAAACCATTATTTGACCTGTTGAGTCCTCAATAATAATTCCCTTATTTCCACCAAAAATCTGATTATCAAAAACTGTTAAATTATTACTAATTCTTAAAATAGGTTAAAATTTACATTTTCAAAATTCAAATATGGTTAAAAAGTTTGCCGTCTTATTAAACTTGCGGGAACTTCAACTGACTCTCTTTGTTCACCATTTATAATTGCTAAAACACCTTCAATCATTTCTTTAGCTAACTCTGTATAATTTGGAGCGATGGTTGATAATGCGGGAGTATAATATTTAGCTATTGGTATATTATCAAAACCAACTATTGTCAATTGATCAGGAATCAATATTCCTTTTTCATAACATCCTCTAATAACACCTTGAACTTTTTCATCTCCCGAAACAAAAATAATATCCGGAATATTAGAAGTTGATAAATGCTCTTTTACATAATCATATACAGATTCAATTGTAAATAAGCCATATATAACTTCTAAATCAATATCATATCTCTTTTCCTTTACAAACTCTCTAACACCATTTTCACGATTTTTATTAACAAGAGATGGACCACCCATTAATAACCACATCTTTTTAAAGCCTTTTTCTTCAACAGCTTCCATTAAATCATATCCTGCTTTAAAATCGTTATTTGAAACATAAATAACACCATCTGTATGGGATTCCCCAAATACAATAAAAGGCCTATTATTTTTTTTCAAATATTGAATTCGACTATCATCTTTTCCTTCATAAAATACAATTACACCATCAACTAAACTACCTGTACTGGAAATAATAGAATCTTTAATAGAGTCTCCCTCTCCAAAATACTCAACAATGGCATTAACTCCTACTTCCTTACATGTCTGTAACACTTTATCTAATAATGTTTGAAACCAAATTAAAGGGAAAGATTCCATTTTTTTCACAGATATTAAAATATTGATGGTTTCTTTTTTCGTTAAATTTTGAGCATAAGCATTTGGAACATATGATAATTCATCTATTACTTTCATTACAGCTTGATAGGTTTCAGGTTTAACTCTTTCTCCCCCATTAATAACTCTTGAAACAGTCTTTGGGGATACCCCTGATACTCGTGCAATATCATAAATAGTAATTTTCTTGTTATTTTTCATTTCTACTCCTCAAAATAATCTAAAATTTCAAAGTAAGTTGCGCTATCATTCTATCAAATATAATCCTAACATACAATTTATAATTTCATATTTTACTAACTAGATTTTTACTTCGAACAATTCATTTTATGATAAAAAGGCAAGGTTACCCTCGCCTTTTTATCTTGCGTTAACTAATTTCTTCTATATAAATAAGTCCAATAATCTCTGACAATTCTTCCATTAAACGAAGATGTTCAAATTTCCCAGGAAGTTCTAAAGTAATAAAGGATGCTATTTTCTTTTCTGGTACATCAAAATATTGAATTCGACTTTGATTCACTTCGCCAAAAGCTGTTCTTGAATCTGTAACACGAATATGTTTTTCAGCACAATATACTAATACACGATTATAAGCTTCTGTTGAATTTACCACTATATACAACTCAATAATTTTTGAACGTTTTTGTAAATATATCTTCAATGGTTGAAACATTGAAATAATACCCCAAATCGAAATAGTCGTTAAAATTGCTCCCTCATAAAAGCCAACTCCTATTGCTAATCCAATACCTGCTGCTCCCCAAATCCCTGCAGCCGTTGTTAATCCTGTAATCTTTTTATTTTCTTTTATAAGAATTGTTCCTGCCCCTAAAAAACCTACTCCTGAGACTACTTGTGCTCCTAAACGTGTAGGATCTCCCGTTCCAAACTTATATGAAACAAACTCATTCGTCATCATTATTAGACAGGCTGCAACACAAACAACGCTATGTGTGCGTATCCCTGCTGGTTGAGATTTTCCTCCCCTTTCCATACCAATGAGACTACCAGCTACTAGTGACAAAACTATCCGTATTACTATTTCAACATTTGTTAAGGTTGTCATAATTACTTCCTAGTTGATTTACTTTGTCTTTGTGTAAAGTATAGTACTGTTGAAGAAATAATCATTAATACAATAGTATATACAAAGACAAGAGCTTGTGCATTTGAAGTTGCTGTTTCGTCCCCTGCTGAACGAATAGTAATTCCTAGCGGCTGAGCCAATGGATGATATAAGAATACAGATAAATCGAAGTCTGTTAATAACGAATTAAAGTTAAGGGCAATGATTGAAAGAACTACTGGTAAAATAAATGGAATAATAACTTTCATCATTGTATAAAATGGTGATGCTCCCATACTACGAGCTGCATCTTCCATTTCATCATCAACGCTAAATAAAATAGCTCGAACCATACGATATGAGAATGGAATTTTTACAATAATATATGCAATCAATAACATTACAAATGTTCCAACTAAAATTTTATTTAATACAAGTGGTTGTGGTTGATTAAATGTAAACAGTAAACTAATTGCTAATAATGTACTTGGTAGTAACCAAGGAAGCAAAGCTCCATATTCAAACAAGAAGTCAAATTTAGATTTATGTTTTCTAACCACTCTTGCAAAAACAACAGCAAGCACTGTTGCTGTAATAGCAGCAAGAATTGCATAAATAAAGCTGACTAAGAATGGTGAGAAAGCAACACTATTACTAAAGAATTGATAATAGTTTTCTAAAGTAAAGTTAGACAATGATAAATGTCCTGTTTGAATCGCTACTGGATCTGTAAATGAATAAAGAACAATAAAGACCAAAGGTAACATAAACACTGTAAATAATGCATATGCAACAATATGTGCGATGATATTCCATGGTTTTGAAGTTATCTTTTGTTTTTTCAAAGGTGCTTTTGTTTTAGAGATAGAAATATAATTTCCACCTTTTTCAATTTTATTCATAATAGTTAATAAAATTGTTGTAGCAATTCCTAAAATAATCGCAAGTAATGCAGCTAAATCACGAGAATTTCCCATTCCCGCAAATGTAATAATCATTGGGTTAATAGTTTGGAATTGTTTTCCTCCAACAATCATTGGTGCTGCAACTGCAGATAATCCACTAAGGAAAATCATAATAGTTAATGCAAATAAAGTAGGTGTTAAAGTAGGTAAAACTACTTTTCTAAACACTGTAAAAGGTTTTGCACCCATATTACGTGCAGCTTCAATTGTATGATAATCTACACTTCTAATCGTATTTGTTAAAAATAATGTATGATTAGCAGTTCCTGAGAAAGTCATAATAAACAATACTGCTCCATATCCAATAAACCAGTTAGGATCAAGTGAAGGAATAATATTTTGTAAAACTCTTGTAATCATTCCATAAGGTCCATAAACAAATTTATAACCTGTCGCAAGAACAACCCCTCCATAAATCAATGAAGTCATGTACCCTAATTTTAAGATTTTAGCTCCTTTAATATCAAAGTATTCGGTGAATAATACACAAAGTACTCCTACAACGTTTACTGTAATAATCAATGAAAAAGCTAATTTAAAACTGTTCATAATACTTTGTAGAGCTCTTTGAGATTTTAAAACACGTTCAAATGCATTTATAGAAAAATGTCCGTCTTTAACAAATACATTCACTACTAAATCAAAGTTTGGATAAATAATAAACGTTACTAGGAACCAGACTAACCCTAAACGAATAAGCCAATCTTTCCAATTTAACTTTTTACGCATACTATCCCCTCCCTAATATTGAACAATATCTGAAGGTGTAATATATAGTTCTACATTTTCCCCCACAGATTTAATTGCAAATTGACTATCAATACGAGTCACATTGACAATTTGTTTTTCAGACACTTGTATCGTATATCGAACGTTTACACCAGAAAATTCTGTATCGATAATTGTGCCTTTTAATAAGATATCTTCTTCTGTTTCACGTTTAAAACGAATTTTCTCTAGACGAATATATCCTTTCTTATCTTCTAAGTTTACTGATGGATTTTTAGATAAAATATCATGAACGGTCTCTTCAGTTAAGACATTAATATCCCCAATAAAATCACATACAAATTCTGTTTTTGATTGATGATAAATTTCAGGTGGTGTTCCTACTTGTTCAATAAACCCATTATTGAATACAGCAATTCTGTCTGATAATGTTAAAGCTTCCTCTTGGTCGTGTGTAATATATAATGTTGTAATTCCTAAATCTTTTTGCAGACGTTTTAATTCTTTTCTTAAATCTACACGTAATTTTGCATCAAGATTAGAAAGAGGTTCATCTAAACAAAGAATTTTAGGTTCTAATACTAATGCACGAGCTAATGCTACACGCTGTTGTTGACCACCAGATAATTCTGACACATTACGTTGTAATTGTTTATCAGAAATTTTAATTTTTGCAGCTACTGCTGCAACTTTTGCTTTAATAACATCTGGAGCAACTTTTTTTACTTTCAATCCAAAAGCAATATTATCAAATACTGTCATCGTTGGGAATAAAGCATAAGATTGAAACACGATTCCAATTCCACGTTTTTCAGGTTCTAATTTAGTCACATCTTTCCCATTTACTTCAATTCGTCCTTGAGAAGGATCAAGAAATCCTACTAAAGCTCTTAAAGTTGTTGATTTTCCACAACCTGACGGTCCTAAAAAAGTAAAAAATTCACCTTCATTAATTTCAAGATTAAGATTATCAATTGCAATAAAATCTCCATACTTAATTTGAATATTTTCAAATTTAATCATAATATTTTCTCCTTCATCTATTTCAAAAAGTCTCGCAAAGGTTCTTTCTATCTAATAGAGTTTAGACCCTGCGAGACTCGTGATACCATTTATAAAGTTATTTAACGTATTCTAATTCTGCTTTTTCAACCCATTGGTCTAAGTATTTTCCAACAACTTCCCAATCAATAGCTTGTGGTTTAAGTTGTCCAACAAATTTCTTAGTATCTTCTGGTAATTCAGCTACAGCATCTTTATTTGCTGGAATAGATCCAAAGTTTTTACTATATTCAGCTTGAATTTTAGCTTGACCAAACCAGTTAATAAATTCTTTAGCAAGTGCTTTTTTCTTACTAGTATTTAATACCATTGTTTGTTCTGTTACAAATGGAACACCTACATCTGGTGTCATTACTTTAAATTCTACATTTTGTTCTTTTTGTCCTACTAATGCTCCTGAGCCCCAAATCATACCATATTGAACAGGACTTTCTTTATCTAAAACTTTAACGACTGTACTTTCACCTTTTTGAAGTGTATATGCATTTGCAAAATAATCTTTTGCAACATTCCAACCTTTTTCAGATACACCTAAATCTCCTTTTTCATCAAGATAACGAACTAAGATACTTGCATAAATCGCACGTCCTGTACCACCTGTTAATCCATAAATTGAATATTGATCTTTATATTTACTTGCTAACTCTGTCCAATCTTTTGGCATTTCTTTCACTTCAGGATTTCCAACTAATACTAACGGTTGAACAATCACTGGATTATAAAAACCATCTTTATCTGCTAATGATGAATCAATTTTATCAAACCAATCAGGTTTAAATTGTTCTAATAATTTTGCATCTCGTAATTTATTTGAATCTACAGCTCCAATCCCAAATACCATATCAGCAACTGAATTATTTTTTTCTGCAATAACACGATCTGCAAGTTGTGCGCCGGCAATATCAACCATACGGATATTAAATCCTGCTTCCTTAGCTTGAGCTGTTAACCAGTCTCCACGCCCGTTTGATACCGAGTTAGAATAGATTACTAATTCTTGACTTTTATCTGCTTTTTCATCAGCTCCTGAGTTAGAATTAGATGAAGGATTTGTACTACTTGAACAAGCTGCTAAAGCTGTTGCTGTAAATACTGTTGGTAATAATTTTGATAAAAATTTCTTAGTTTTCATAATAAAACTCCTTTTATGTTAATTTATTATTTTCCAAATTTTTCATGATATGGAACAAATTGTCTCATATCTTCAAACACTGTATAATCAATGCGATTTACAGTAATTACAGGTACTTTCTCTAGTAATACTTTTGTTAATTCTTCTTTTACTTTTTTAAATTCCTTATCTTCTTCTTCAGTTAACGGAACTCGTAAATATCCAATTGAGATATGAAATTGATATCGATCATGATTAGGGAAACGTACTCCTGCTTTTTCTGAAACATATGTACGTATTTCTTCTAATCTTTTAGCAGATTCTTCATCAGCAGGTTCCACTAAAATATTTTGATTTCCCATTTCAGTTACTCTCATATGAATGTTTTCATTCAATAATGGAAATAATTCTAATTGTTTTGCAAAATAATCATGAATTTCCTGCAATGGGGTATCTAATGATAACTTACTACTCCAAAACTCTGATTCACGATTCTCATGACAAAGTAACTCAATCACTGTCATGTGAATCGATCCTCTAGGTGTTAGAGTAAATTTATCAATAAATGGTAACTCTCTATAACGTGATTGAATAATATCAACTACTTCCATCAAGTCTGGTTTATTGTATAAATTTGCAACTACAGTATTCCCTGGAAAATGGTTAAATTCACCATTTTCTTTAAATTTAATTTTAGTAAGATTTTTCATAAACTTCTTCCTTTGTTATCTTGTTTTTGACACCGGTGTCAACCTGATGAACTCATTATACTTTGCAAGCGTTTTATTGTCAACCGCTTTCATTTATTTTTTTGCAAAAAAATTACGCCAAATTTTGACGTAATTCTTTTTAGAAATTTATTTATAGTTTTATATTTAAGCTATTCTAATTAATTCCCACTACTTCAATAAATCTCTTAAATCCTTCTCGACCAGATTGGTTATTTTTATACACACCGGCATCTTCCAATACTCTAGCAAAAACTTGACCTACTTCATATTGAATAATTTTAGTAACTTCTTTTTCTTCTATATTTGAATATTTCTCTTTTAATTGTTTAGCCCAATCTAAATGATAATTTGCTATTTCATTTGGTTTATTTAATAAAAATTTCTCTACTTCTTCTAATTCAGTTTTTAAGCGAGGTGGTAAAATTGCAAGACCCATTACTTCTATTAATCCAATATTTTCTTTTTTTATATGATGAACATCTTTATGAGGATGATAAACGCCGTCTGGATGTAATTCAGATGTATGATTATCTCTTAAAACTATATCCATTTCATACTTTCCATCAACTTTTCCACGCAATCTAATAACTGACATTGGCCAATTAACTATTCCAGCTTCTATATCTTCAAAACCTCTAAATTCAAAATTTATGTCATAATCTGCTTTTTCCATTGGGAATACATATTTTCCACCTTGATAATGATTATGACTTAGTATAGAACCTCCAGAGATAGGAAGATCAGAATTTGATCCTACAAAATATCCTGGAATAATATCAATAATATCTAATAATTGTTCAAATGTCTTAGAAGTAATTGCCATCGGAACATGTTCTGAATTAAAAAAGATAGCATGTTCATTAAAATATGAATACGGAGAATATTGAAATCCCCATAGTTCTTCTCCAAGATTCATTCTTATAATTCTATGATTTGCTCTTGCTGGATAATTAACTCGTCCTTGATAACCTTCATTTTCCATGCATAAAAGACATTTTGGATAATTTGATGGTTTCAGCAATTTTTCAGTTGCAATTGTTTTAGGATCTTTTTCAGGTTTAGATAAATTAATAGTAATTTCAAGATTTCCATACTTTGTTTCTGCTTGGAAAGCAATATTTTTGGAAATAGCAGATAACTTAATATAATCATTATCCTTACTTATTTGATAAAAATTTTCAATTGCCTTTTGAGGAGATACCTTGTATGAATTCCAAAAAATTTCATTCATAAGACTTGGTATTGGAGTAATAAAATTCATTAACTCTGCACCTAAACAGTCTTTTTCTTCAACTGTCGTATTAACTTTTTCATTTTTTTCTGCTATTTCCACTAAACTATCTTTTAGTTTTTTTATATCTTCTTCCTTTGTAAGAGTGTCAATTCCTTCCTCTCCTACTAAAGCTAGTACCCTATTTTTAACATAGGAATAATCCATTGAACTATATACTCCGTAGTTGATAACTTTCTCCACAAATTTGTCAATTAATGGTTGCATTATTTTCTCCTTTATCTTTATATATTTAAATTTCCTCTGTAAAATACCCCTACAATTCAACAACTAATATACTTGCATCATCTTTTTTTCCATAAATTGGATCAATTTCTGTTGATTGTCTTCTCATTACAATTAATTCCTCAAAACTTTTAGTAGCATTTTGAGAATAGTATTCATAAAATCCATCACTCATCAAAACAATTCTATCTCCCCTAACTTCAAGATTTCCATATAGCGCATGTTCAATACTTGAATCATCTAAAGAACCAATCCAATAACCTTTCTCTTTATTAGCAAGTCCTCTAATTTTTTGTAAAATTTCTTTTTTATTTAATACATTTAAACCTTTTTTTGAATTCTCTATTTCATTTTTCCCTAAATCAAATAATCGATCCACTCTATGATCCGTTAATTGTTCATCATTTACTAACATGACACAATCACCAAGGATTAAATATTCAAGTTTTCTTCGTGACAATCTTGCAAAAATAAAGGCAAATGTTGGTAATTTATAGAATTCTTCATGATTGGAATCATTTAAACCTATAATATTTCTAACTTCCTTTATAGCATTTTGAAAAATATTCTTTAAAGATTCTTTTTCTTTACAATATACTTTTAGTTTTTCAGATAATAGATGAGTTATCTCAGAAACAGAATATCCAATAGTCTTTTTTGAATCATATAAATCTGTAGCTCCATCAATAATCCAAAAATAATTTTCAACATTACCTACGGCATCCTCATTTTCCATTGCTGTTCCTTGTATAGAACAAATATTTCTTATTTTCATTCTTTCTACCCCCAATTCCAATAAGATAAGTTAATTCTATCGCTAAAAAATTCCAACTAACACAAATTTAGTTAGTAAAATTTTTAGAAATATTAAAAAAATAATTATGACACCGATGTCATTTCTTTCATCATATACCTTCAAAGTATAATTGTCTAGAAAAATATAATAAAAAGTATCAAAAATGTAAACGCATCATTCATGCTTAGTTTATCCACAAAAAAAGCAGGCAATGACAATTGCCCACTTTTAATGGATTATTTTAAAGTTGCTAAATGATCTTTTAAGCGTTTAATAACTTTTTGTTCATAATCTATTCGAACTTTTTGAGAAATTTCTGTTTTTGAAAATGGTAAAGTTCCTTCTTTTTCAATATAAGAATCTTCTATTTGAATAAAGTGACCAGAAGCCCCAAAACCTACTCCAAAGTAATCTGCACTGTATGATTTTCCAAAATTCACTCCTGCAACACTTTGAGCATGATCATATTCGCTTCCATTGAATAAGAATAATAAGATAGCTTCTCTTAATTCAGCACGAATCGTAAAGTAATCTTGATTTTGGAAATCTGTGCTAATCGCATTTTCATAATATTGGCTACCATTTGATTTTGAATCATCTGTAGAAGTTAGAATTCCATATTGTGCTACTACTTTATTAATAGCATGCGCATCATGACCTCTTCCATCTGCAATAAATCTTCCATCATTAATGTATTCTTTCGCAATTTGCTCTGCAATCGTAACCATTGTTTCTGTTACTTTAACTGGCGAATAATTCATTTGTTTTCTAACTGAATTAATTAATGAAGCAGCGTATAAGTTTAGTGATTGCTTCATATCTTCTGGCATTGAACGAAGATTGTATTTTGCCAATAATGTATTCGAAATAGCTCCTGTTTCTTTTTGATTTTGTTTTAATAATGATTTACTAATAGTATTTAGAGCTGATACATTTTCTTGGTTTTTCCCTTGAGCAGTGGAACCATATTGATTTAAACGTTTCGCATATTCTTCATTAATTGAAATGGAATCTTCTGATTCTAACCATTGAATTGCTTTTTCTAATGCTTTCTTCTCTTCTTGTTGGCGTTGAGATTGTACAGCGCCATCTAATTCTCTTCTTAACTGATCCACCCTAGATTCACGCATTTTACCATCTGATTCTAAATAGTATCCATCTACTTCTTGGTCATAAGCATACGTTCCATCTGATTTTAGATAATACCATGCTTCATAAGACTTATCATAAATCCATTCTAATGTAGCCATTTTCCCATTAGATTTTAAATAGTAGGAACCTACCCACTCATCATGAGCATAAGAACCATCGCCTTTTAAATAGTACCAAGCATTTTCAAGAGAATTTTGTATCCATTCTGAAACAGCCATTTTTCCATCAGCTTTTAAGTAATAGTCTTTTTGCCATTCAGAACGAGCATAAGCACCATTCCCTTTTAAATAGTACCAAGCTTTGTAGTTTTTATCATAAACCCATTCTGCAATAGCCATTTTTCCATTTGGGTTTAAATAATAATCTCCTTGCCATGTAGAATAAGCGTAAGATCCATCACTTTGTAAATAATACCAACCTTGATAATCAGCATCATAAATCCATTCTTTTTCAGCCATTTTTCCATCAGCTTTTAAATAATAGTTCCCTTGCCATTGTTTAGTCACTGGTTTTTGATTTTGATAAAAATACCATGAACCATTTTCTTTAACCCAACCTTGTTTTGAAGTTTCTTCTGCATGAACTGCAGCCAGACTTGTTAAAGTAACGGTTGCTAGTAGTGAAAATATTTTTTTATTCATAAAGTGCCTCCTTTATTCTTTACTGTTATTGTACCGAATCTTGCATAAAAATCAACTAATAGCCTATAAAGAGAAACTCCACCATCAGGCACAACTCTGATAGTGGAGAAAAAGGGAAAACACACCAAAATGATGGCAACAAATTGGTGTTTTACTTCAATTGAAAGCACATGTTTCCTGTTGACAGAAACCATCTGTTAAAACTATATAAAAAGCCCCTTTCGTTATTAAAAACAAAAGGGGAGTCATTGCATCATCATAGATTAGAATCAATACTAGTTTAAAAACTGTAAGTTATCCTTCTTCTATTCTTGATCGTCATTTTCCTTCGCTGGCATTATCCAGAACAGGTTCAATGGGTATGATCTCAGCCTTTCGGCACCCCAAATGCTTCTCTATTGAATTGAGTTCAGTATAGCATGTTTCCTCTAAGAAGAAAAGGTTTCTAGACTACTTTTATTAACGAATATGATGATCATAAGCAAAAATTACTAATTGCGTACGATCACGTAAAGCTAATTTTGATAAAATCGTACTAATATTATTTTTCACGGTTCCTTCAGATAAAAATAATGCTTCTGAAATTTCTTTATTATTTAATCCTTGAGACACAAGTCGAATAAGTTCAATTTCTCTTTCGGTTAATCCTAATGAAGAAATATCCGTTTGCTTACCCATAGTCGTTTGAGCTTTTGGTTGCATCACTAACTTCTTGGAAACTGTCGCATCCATCACTACTTTTCCAGATAAAGCAACTTTAATCCCATCATAGATAGCTTCATAACTACTATCCTTTAATAAATAACCTGAAGCCCCATATTGCATTGCTTCTACAATATATTCTGTATCTTGAAAGGTCGTCACCATTACAATCTTCACTTCTGGATAAGCTTCTTTAATGAGTTTAGTTCCTTCAATTCCTGTACTTACTGGCATACGAATATCCATTAATACAACATCTGGAACTTCTTTTTTACAACATTCAATTGCTTCTCTTCCATTTCCAGCTTGATGAATCACTTCAATATCTGGATAAGTTTCTAACATAATTTTTAAACCAGATCGAATTAATTGTTCATCATCTACTAACATCACTTTAATTTTTTCAGACATTGGATTCTCCTTTCAATTTCATTTGTACTGTAAATCCTTGTTCAGTATTTTTGATTTCTAATTGTGCCTGTTGTTCATGTAGTCGCTCTTCTAAAGCTTTTAATCCACCTTCTAGTGAAATAGCTGAAGATCCCACTCCGTTATCCATAATCGTTACAATAAGTTCATTTGCAGAATACATCATTAATAGCGTAATTTTAGTGACTTTTCCATGACGAATCGCATTGGTCGTTGCCTCTTGCACTCCTCTAAAAATCGTCAACTCTTGCTCTTTAGTAAGTTGAAATGTTGGTTTATTTTGTCGGAATACAAATTCCACTCCACTATGTTGTTTTGTTTCATAAATAAATTCTTCTAAGGCGACAGTTAGTTGTTGTTTCGTTAGTTGTTCTGGTTTTAAATCATGAACTACCGTACGCACTTCTTGTAATCCTTTAACTGCAAATTCTCTTAATTGTGCACTCATTTGAGAAACTTGAGGACTAATTTCTTCACTTAATTTACTAATGGCTCCTAATTGAATAATAATCGTTGATAGACTATGTCCAACTGAATCATGAATTTCTCTTGAAATACGATTTCTCTCTTGTAAAGTATATAATTCCTTCATCGTACCCATTGTATATCGCGCTTGTTGCAGTTCCTTTTTCTGCTCAAACAATTGATTTTCTTGCTCTTTTAATAAATTTTCTTGATACTTTAATTTAAATACAAGATGTGCACCATAATAAAACAATACATTTCCAAAAATCATAACTGGAATCGACCACCATTGTTGTTGCTTTATCCCTAATACAATAACAACAACACTAATCATCCCTTGAAGAATAATAGCATGCAGAGAGGAAAATCTAAAACTAATCTCGAAACATAATAAAAGCATCAAGCTAATGAAAATATTTCCTGTAAAATAACAAAATGATAAAACTGCCATCCCTTGTGCTAAAATTGCCCAAGGATATTGAATCGAATAGTAATCTAATTGCGCTACAATAACAATAACCAGAAATAGTAGCAAATGATAAGCATTAACTGAATGATATAATGCCCATTCCACAAGAGCAGTTATTAACAACCCATAACGAATTAAAAATTTTAGTTGATTTTCTTGAATCATTTTCATGATAGGAACCCTCTACCCACTAAAAAAATCATCGCAACACTATTGCTCACAAAATGCATTAACATAGATGCTGCAACATTATCTTCATAATAACGATACATTCCTACTAAAGGAATCGTCAAAGGAATATACATCAACGCCGCACTCCAGTCAATTCCACCACTATTAGATAGCGAATGCAGTAAAACAAAGAAGAAAATTGAAATTGCCGTTAAAATCCAAGAATTTACTTTATCTTTAAAAGCTCCAATAATCGCTTCCCTAAATACTAATTCCTCCACAATCGGTGCAACCACACATGTTAAAATGACCATTAATACAATTGATGTTGAATTTAATAACGATTCAATATTCGCTTGATTATCTGTTTGCTGTAATGGAACAACAAGAGCTAAAAGTAAAGTAAGGACTACTCGAACAACATATCCAATCGCAATATCGCGAACAAATCTTCGTTTTACCAAACTTTCGAATCCTCTTTGAATCACTTCCCGGTAAGACCAAACTGCATACATAGCTGTTATTAATTGAACTAAAATATATACTTTTCGATCGACATGTAACGTACCATCTTGAGCTTGAGTTAGAAAAAATCGTGGAACAATCATTAAATTAGAAAAATACACAAACCATAATAATACTGCCTTTTTCTTCATTCTTTACCTCCATTAATGGAAATCTTTATGCTCTAAACTATAAATTTTTTGAATTTCTCCATTATGCCATACAACACCATGTAAAGCCCCACCAAATACAGCTCCGCCATCCATGCCAATTTTACCATCATGTTGCCATAGTTTCATATAATCTCCATCTTCATTCAATCCTTTTAATGGAGTATGTCCAAAAATAATTGTTTTTCCTGTTGTATTTTTTCCAGTATGGAAAGGTTCACGAATCCAATAAAAGTCTTTTGGAACCGTATCTAACCAATGATCTAATCTTAAATCAACTCCAGCATGAACAAATAAAACATCTCCTTCATCAATATATAAAGGACGTTCTCTTAAAAATGCGATTAATTCTGGGTATTGTTCTTTAACTAATTCGCAATCTTTTAAAGAATCAATTTCCGTATCTACTGGACGATTTAGTAAATGGTTAATCGTTGTATTTCCATTATTTCTCATATAATGGTCAAAACGTTCCTCTGGATTGTCAATCCACGCTAAAAACATCACTTCATGATTTCCCATGACATACCAAGCATTTTTTTCTTTTACATATTTCATAGCTGTTAAAACACTTTTTTTATTATTTGGTCCTCTATCAATTAAATCTCCTAGAAAAACTAATTGTTGAGTACTTTCATCCCAATTTTTTAACATTTCGTCGAGCATTTGGTCTTCTCCATGAACATCTCCAATAATAAAATATGTTTTTTTCATAACTTTCTACAACTCCTCTTTAAACATACGATGATTATACCATACTACAAAGTTTCAAAAAAGCTTGTAGTATCATGTTAGAAGAAGCTAAAACAAAAAAGACTGGTATACACCAGTCTCACTTAATTTTATATTTTATATAAGCTACTTGCCGGGATTGAACCGGCGACCTCCACCTTACCAAGGTGACGCTCTACCGACTGAGCTAAAGCAGCAAGCTACTGAATTTTGGGTAAAAAAAAAGAACTCCGCAAGTAGGACTCGAACCTACGACATCATGATTAACAGTCATGCGCTAC
>NZ_CAUUHX010000038.1:0-18818 GCF_963545075.1 uncultured Granulicatella sp. | reverse complement strand
AGACTTAATTTGGTGTTAAATTTGATTCACCAACAGAATTTGTCGATGAGCCAAAATTTTGGTGGAAACTCTTGATTTTTAGACAAAAAAAGACATCCAAGAGAAAATTCTTGAATGTCTGTAAACGTTGATATAATCGAATCGATTAACGTTTTGAGAATTGTGAAGCTTTACGAGCTTTTTTAAGACCTGGTTTTTTACGTTCTTTCATACGAGGATCACGAGTTAATAAACCAGCAGCTTTTAAAGCGCCACGGAAATCAGGATCAACTGTTAATAATGCACGAGCGATACCATGACGGATAGCTCCTGATTGACCAGTGAATCCACCACCATTAACGTTTACTAATACATCGTAAGTTCCGATTGTTTCAGTAATGTTTAAAGGTTGTTTGATTACTTCGTGTAAGTAAGCAAATGGAATGTATTCTTCGATTGATTTTTTGTTAATAGTAATTTTACCTGTCCCTGGTACTAAGATAACACGGGCAGTTGAGTTTTTACGGCGTCCAGTGCCGCGGTATTGTGCTTGAGCCAATGCTTTTTCCTCCTTAAATTAGTGATTGGATGTCTACTGCTACTGGTTGTTGTGCAGCATGTGGATGTTCAGCTCCACCGTAAACATGTAATTTAGTAAATTGACGACGTCCTAAAGAGCTCTTAGGTAACATGCCTTTGATTGATAATTCAACTAATTTACGAGAGTTGTTTGCACGTAATTCACCAGCTGTACGAGCAGTCAATCCACCTGGGTGGTTTGAGTGGTGATAGTAAACTTTATCAGTTACTTTTTTACCTGTTAAGGCAACTTTATCAGCGTTGATGATGATTACGAAATCACCTGTGTCAACGTTAGGTGTAAATGTTGGTTTGTTTTTTCCACGTAAAATGCTTGCAGCAACAGCTGAAAGACGTCCTAATGGTACATCAGTAGCGTCGATTACAACCCAGTTACGTTCAGTAGTGCTAGCTTTTGCCATAAATGTTGTACGCACGATTATTTCCTCCAAATTCTTCTTGGTATTTCTTCACATTGAGTTTAACGGGGCTCAATGGTGGTTTATCTAATTGGAATATCGAGTGATTCCTTTACAAATTGTAAATAATCTCTCAGATAATTATTTAGCTAATGCTGCTTTAGCTTGTTCAGCTAAAACAGTGAATGCTGCTGCATCGTTAACTGCTAAGTCAGCTAACATTTTGCGGTTCATTTCGATACCAGCTAATTTTAAGCCGTGCATTAATTTGCTGTAGCTTAATCCGTTTAAGCGAGCTGCCGCATTGATACGTGCAATCCATAATTTACGGAAGTCACGTTTCTTTTGACGACGGTCACGGTAAGCATACATGTATGATTTCATGACTGCTTGTTTAGCTGTTTTAAATAATTTTGATTTCGCTCCGTAGTAACCTTTAGCTAATTTTAAAACACGGTTACGACGACGACGAGTAACTGTTCCACCTTTAACACGTGGCATAATTAATTCCTCCTTGGTCTTTCAGTCTCTTGCGACTGTCTAGAAAATGTAATAGTTTTGCGTGCTGAATTAACGCATTTGACTTAATTGTTGTTTAATACGTTTGATGTCAGTAGCGTGAACCATTGTTTGTTTACGCAAGTGACGACGTTGTTTCTTAGTTTTACCATGGAAACGGTGGCTTGTGAAGGCTTGTGAACGTTTTAATCCTCCACCACCTGTACGTTTGAAACGTTTAGCTGAACCACGGTGTGTTTTTTGTTTTGGCATGAGACTTTCCTCCTGTTACTTTTTACTTGTCATTTTTGGGCGCTAACATCAAGAACATGCTTCGTCCGTCCATTTTTGCCTTTTGTTCGACAGTTGCAAGTTCGCTAACTTGTTCTGCCAAACGTTCTAAAACCTTTTGTCCAATCTCTTTATGAGTAATGGCACGGCCTTTAAAGCGGATTGTAGCTTTCACTTTGTCGCCTTTTTCAAGAAACTTCTGTGCTGCTTTCAATTTCGTATTAAAGTCGTTTTCATCGATTGTAGGGCTTAGACGCACTTCTTTGATATTGATGACTTTTTGATTTTTACGAGCTTCACGTTCTTTCTTTTGTTGCTCAAAGCGATACTTACCATAATCCATAATTCGAGCAACTGGTGGTTTGGCATTTGGCGAAACTAAAACTAAATCTAGTCCAGCTTGTTCTGCTAAACGCAATGCATCGTTTTTTGTTTGAACACCAATTTGTTCACCGTTATTGTCAATTACACGTAATTCACGAGCTCGAATTCCATCATTGACCATCATATCTTTTGCTATGATTGTTCACCTCCAAAATTTTTGAGAGAAAAAAGCAAAAAAGCAACGAGAACAAAATATCCCCGCTGCCAATGTCTTCATTAAATAAACATTACTATCGGCCCAAGGACTTTAGTCAACTTAGGCGAGAAGCGGGATGCTTCTGCTTGTTTTCTCAACTTCTGTAGTTTACAGTAATCCTCTCCTCTTGTCAACAGTTTTCTAAACAATTATTTTATATTTTTTAAATTTCTTCAAACTCCATCGTCTTTTTATGCAATTTGTTCTATAATATAAATACTTAAGGGAGGAAATTTTATGAAAAAACAGTATTTAGTTTTATTATCCAGTTTATTTGTTTTAACAGCTTGTAAGAGTCAAACTTCTAAACCTACTGAATCAACAACTACGCAAACAACTATTTCGACAACGACAACCTCAACTACAAAAGCAATAACGACTAAAGAACAACCTACTACAACTAAAGTATCTTCTGAAACAAAACAAGAAACAACTACTCAAGAAGCTAAAAAAGTTACTGTTCAAAATAAAACTACGGTTGCTTCTACTTCAATGAATATAGAAGAAATTAAAACAGGAAATCTTTCAAGCATTAAAGGAACGTGGAGAAATGACTATGGTCAAGAATTAACGTTCCATGAAAATGGAACAGTTTCTGTTAAAGAATCTACTTATAAAGTGCAACCAACACAAACTCAATATCAAGAAGGTTTACTAAATTGGATTTTCGCTCCATTAGAGAATCAACCAACTGTCGGTAGTGCCATTATGACTTTTGTTCCTAAAAATCAAGTCGTAACGTATGGACTCATTGAAGGACATAAAGATACTTCTGATGCGACTAAAGATCGAATATTTGGTACTCAAGCTGCCCTAACTTCAGACTCACTGAAAAAAGCAATGTATTACAAAGTTTCACAATAATAGAAAATGGCTCGCCCTTTTTGAGATGAGCCATTTTTCTATTTAATTTCCTAAAAATTTCTCAAGAAACATACTTGCGATAGTAAAGTAAACAAATACACTCGTTAAGTCACTCACTGTAGTAATGAATAGACCACTCGCAAATGAAGGGTCAAAGCCCATAGAATCAATTAATAATGGAATTAAACTTCCTGCAATGGTTGCTACTGTAATGGCAAAGAACATAGACACGCCAATGATTCCACCTAAAATCCAGTTTGTTTGCCATAAACCTACTACAACGAAGATAATTAATCCAGTCGCAACCCCACTAATAATCCCAGTTGCAACTTCGGATAAAATGGTCTTCACAAATACAGGCTCATCTTCATTTAAACCAATCTTACGAACCGCTACCGCTAATGATTGTGTTCCCGCATTCCCTGCTGTACCAGTAATTAATGTAATGAATATAGAGAGAACACTAACTTGTCCAATGATTCCTTCATAACGACTTAATAAGGCTGCAGTTGTTAATCCTAAGAATAATAAACTAATTAACCATGGCAAACGTTTTGATGCTGCAATAAATGGGTTCACAGATTGTTCATCTACGTCTACCCCTGCTAAACCAGAGTAGTCACTTGTTGCTTCTTCATCAATAACGTCAATTGCATCATCGACTGTAATAATCCCAATTAATTTTTCTTCTTCATCAATAACCGGAATTGCTAAGAAGTCATAGTCTCGAATCATTTTTGCTACTGCTTCTTGTGATTCTTGCACTTCTACAGAAACAACACGATCCACCATGATTTCGCTAATTTTCACATCTTCTTTATGAACGATTAAGTCTTTAAGTGTTAAGACTCCTTTTAATCGGTTCTCTTCATCTACGACATACACGTAATAGATTGTTTCCGCTTCTTCTGCCATTTTCTTAACGGTTGTCATGGCACTTCCAACAGTTTGGCTTTCATGAATGGCGATAATTTCTGTTGTCATCATCGCTCCAGCTGTATCATCTTCATAATTTAATAAGTTACGAATTTCGTTAGAAGTTTTATGAGGCATCATGCGCAAATATTTTCTAACTTCATCTTCTTGTACTTGTTGTAAAATATCTACCGCATTATCGGCATACATTTCTGCCAACATTCTTGCAGCATAACGCTCATCCATTTCACGAAGATATTCTTCTACATCTTCCACATCTTCTTCAATAATTTCAAATACAGGTGCCATGTCTTCTGGCGACAGATATTGATACACCAATTGACGTTGTTCCTCACTTAACGACAAGTAAATCTGTGCTTGGTCATAAGTATGGTTTTCTAAAAAGATTTCTTTAAATTGCTGCTTATCATCTGTTTTTAACGTATGATGAATTTGTTCTAAAATTTCATCAAATTCATAAGCCATTTCAGACATCGAATCACCTCTATTGAATTATTATTTTTTTACATAAAATGATTATACCTTTTATCCTACAAAATTGACAATATGAACACCTTTATTTTTATAGATTTTATTCATTGATTTTGCTACACTGATAACAAATAAATGATTAGGAGATGCATTATGAAAAAAAGAATTTTCTTATCAACTTTACTTGTAGGTGCTTGCCTATGTGTTTCTACTCCAATTTTTGCTCAAGAAACTACAGATTTAAAGCAAGAGTTAACGAGTAAGACAGCAGTTTCTACTTCAACTATTAAAAATCAATGGAAACAAATAGATGGAGCTTGGTACTACTACAATGAACAAGGCGAGAACTTAAAACAAACATTCTGGAATTCCTACTACTTCCATAAAGATGGAAAAATGGCAAGTAGCGAATGGATTTTTGAAAATAATCATTGGTATTATGCAAAACCTTCTGGATCTTTAGCACTAAACGAATGGATGAACATCAACCAACATTGGTATGTCTTTAATGCTCAAGGAATTCTATTAACGAATCAATGGAAAGATGCCTACTATTTAAAACCATCTGGTGCAATGGCAGAAAGCGAATGGATCTTCGATGCTACCTATCAATCATGGTTCTATATTACTTCTAATGGTCGTTATGCTCAAAACACTTGGAAAGATGATTATTACTTAAAATCAGGTGGATACATGGCGAAAAAAGAATGGATTTATGATTCTAACTATCAAGCATGGTTCTATCTAGATGAAAAAGGTTTATATGTAACAGGTTCTCATTTAATTAATGGTGTTCTTCATAACTTTAAAGGAAATGGTGCATGGATTGGAGAAATAAAAAATAACACATCTTCAGACGAATTACCATTTGCTACAAGCAACTACCAAAAAGTGATTTTCCTAGATCCAGGTCACGGTGGTAAAGATCCTGGTGCACAATATTTAGGATTAAAGGAAAAAGACTTAAACCTACAAGTTTCTCAACAATTAAAAACAAAACTTGAATCACTTGGTTATACAGTTATTATGAGTCGTTCAACAGATGTTTTTGTTGATTTCGTGACTGAACGTTCTAGAATGTCGAATGAAACAAATGCAGATATGTTCATTAGTATTCACTTTAATGCAACGGGGCATGGGCTTGATAGTGGTGAAGATGGAATTCAAACGTATATGTATCAACCAACAGGCAATATCCCTTCTGTGATCAATAAAAAATGGCATGACAATTCTACTCGCTTGAAATATAGTTATAAACTAGGTTCTTATATTCATCAATCTGTTTTAGCAACGACTCAGGCAAAAGATGCTGGATTATTAGCGAAAAGTTTTGCCGTATTACGTGAAACGAACAAACCTGCTGTTTTATTAGAATTAGGATACATGGACGATTCAAAAGAATCACAAAAAATCCGTACAAAAGAATACCAACAAAAATTAGTAGACGGAATCGTTCAAGGAATCCAACAATATTATAGTAATTAAGAGAAAAATCCGAGAAAGCAATCAAGCATTCTCGGGTTTTATTGTTGTACGGAAAACTTTCCCATAGTACGATGAGCCCCCACAGGGGGCTGCTAGCGTCCTAGTACTATAGGAAAGTTAATTTTTATCTATCGTATTCAATCCACTCCGCCATGTCCTTCGCCAACAGCGCCTTCACACACATCTGCTCTCCCGACATCGGATGAATAAAATCTAACTGACTACAATGAAGCGCCTGCCTCACCAGCGGCTCAATCTTCTCTCCACCATATAAATCGTCTCCTAATAACGGACAACCAAGCCAACTAAAATGCACACGAATCTGATGCGTACGCCCCGTATGCAAACGAATCTTCACCAATTGACTATGCTGATACGTCTCCTCTAACCAATACTCTGTTAAAGAAGGCTTCCCATCTGGCCTTACACAACGATTAATAATCGAATCATCCGTTCTTCCAATAGGCGCATCAATGAAATCATGTTCTTTCAAAACATCCTGTTTCGTCACAATTGCATGGTATGTTTTCTGAATCGTTTTATTTCGAAGCGCTTGATCCATCCAAGCATGAACTACACGATGCTTGGCAAACATCATCACTCCTGTTGTATCCCGATCTAATCTCGTGACAACATGCGTCACACAATCTTGTGTCCTCGTCGTTTGTAAATATCCTTTTACACGATTCGCCATCGATTGATCAGGATGTAATTGTGAAGGTATCGAAGCTGTCCCTTGTGGCTTATTCACAATTAGTAAATAGTCATCTTCAAATAAAATATCCAAAGGAATTTGACTTGGAACAACGGTTTCATGCTCTCCTTCAGGAGGTATGACCATTGTGAGTACATCACCAGGTACTAATGTCTTCAACACAATTTCTTCTCGACCATTGACAAGTAATTTCCCATTTCGTTTGACATGGGCTAAAAATGTTTTTGTAATTCCCTTTTCTTGTAAAAAACTACGCATCATCATAGGAGATGAATACGGATAAGTCCATGTTAAATTCAATGATTTCCCTCATTATCTTTCTTCTAATTCTATTTCTCTTGATCCAATAAAGGAGTTTTCGACTCTATCCCAAAAATGAGTATGGCGATAGCGTACAAATGAAACACGTTTTTTACTAATATGCAAATGTGCTTTGACAATATCATTCGCATCATATGTTAAATGATCCATCGATAACACCATTCCATTTTCACTATGTGGTAATAAAGTTAACACTTCTTCAGGAGCAAAAATCATTGGTGAACTTAATGTACGGTATACACGATTATTAATCGAAGCCATTTCTGTCATTTGCATCACTTCTGCTCTTGGATGAACAATCGCTCCCCCTAATGACTTATTCACTCCAGTTGAACCTGTTGGAGTTGAAACACAAACGCCATCTCCTCTAAAGTTCTCAAATACTTCACCATTAATTAAAACTTCACATACAAGAGTTCCATTTACTTTACGTAAAGTCGCTTCATTCAAAGCAATATGATAATCAATAGTACCATCAGCTTTTTCTAATGTTACATCTAATAGAGGATAACTCACACTTTCTCCTTGATCATGCTTCAAGCTTTCAATTAATTCTCCAGCTTGAAAATCACGCCAATCTGTATAAAAGCCTAAATGACCTGTATGAATCGCTGCAAAACGAATATGATCTAGTTGTGATTTGTAATGGTGGACAGCACCTAGTAAAGTTCCATCTCCCCCAATTGTAATCACAACATCTGGATTTTCATCATCTCGTTCAAATTCTTTTTGGCAACATAAATTCAAAAATTCTTCTGCTACTTTTTGGCTTTTTTCTGATTGATTATAAAATAACCCTACTTTCATCCAATCACCTCACCCTCTATTTATTTCCTAACAGCAACACTTATGATTTTCTTTTACGTTGATTTTCTTTATTTGTTGAGAAAATATATTGTGCTTCTTGAATTTCTTCTCGAATTTGCGACATTTCTTCATCTAATAAGAAGGCCGCTTCTGCTGCTCGTTCTAATCGCTCGTGAATAATTTCTGGGAATTCTCCCTTATACTTATAATTTAGAGAATGTTCAATCGTTGCCCAGAAATTCATGGCTAGTGTGCGAATTTGAATTTCAACTAAAATTTTCTCTTCTCCTTCAATTCTTTGGACAGGATATTCTAATACAACGTGGTAAGAACGATACCCACTCGCTTTCTTTTGATGGATATAATCTCGTTCAATAATAATTGAAAAATCATTTCGTTGGCGGAGTAATCGTACCACTTCAAAAATATCATCTACGAATTGACACATAATCCGTAATCCTGCAATATCTTGTACGCCTTCTAAGAAATCTTCTGTTAAAATTTTTCTCACTTGCATTTTTTCACGGATACTATCAGGTGTTTTCACACGTCCTGTAATAAATTCTATTGGAGCATGTTTTCCTTTTTGTCGATATTGAAGTCGGATCCCTTTTAATTTAATTTTTAATTCTTCAATTGCTTGACTATAAGGTGCTAAAAAAGCATCCCAGTCTTCAACTTCTGGTAAATATTTTTCTTCCATTTACTCACCTACTTTTTTCTCATCCTTACTATCATAGCATATTTTTTACTGAGTCTAAAAGAATTTTGATAATCTTAAACTCTTCAATGGTTATTATTTGTAATTCACTTTAAATTAAGATAAAGTAAAAAAAGTTTTGGAATAGAAAGAGGTTGAATCATGCCCCATTTAGAAAAAGAATATAAAAATCTTCTAACAAGAGAACAATATGACACTTTAAAAGAAGAATTTAAATCTATTTTCACGAAAGAGATTACACAAACGAATCAATATTATGATTGTCATCAACAATTAGAAAACAATCATTCTGCACTTCGAATTCGTCTTATTGAAGGACAATCAACTGGAGAAATTACATTAAAAATCCCTCAATCAGACTGCGAAGTCATTGAAATTACAGAAGAATTACCAGCAGAACAATTACAATGGTGGATTGAAGAAGATATTTTCTTGCTTCCTACTAGCATTAAGTTAGCACTGGAAGAACAAGGAATTCATTTATCGAATATCTCACCTACAGCTACTCTAACAACTCATCGATTAGAAGGGAAATTAAACCCTGGCTGTTTACTTGTTCTAGATGAAAGTCATTACTCGGGTCAAACCGACTATGAAATTGAAATGGAAGTCGAAGATTTAGAAAAAGGAAGAGAAATCTTTTTAGAAATCTTGAATCGTCATGGAATTGAACCACTTAAACCTATCAGTAAAATTAGACGTGCTTTACGTGCGAGTGAAAAAAATTAGAAAATTCAAGGCTTTTTATTCATATTTTTTTCAAAATTCTGTTACAATAAGATTACAGTATAAAGAAAGGAGATTTAGTTCGAGGTGAAGACTAATGAGAATAGTGAACTGAGTCGTATTCATCCCACTTCTTCAACTGAGAGAATTTTTGATTGTTATCTTTTCATTAATCCACTTGGGAAACAATGTTATAAATGCGAACAAGAAGTTATGAAATTTGTTAAACGGACTCCTCATAAAGTACATGTCCATTTCCTTCCTTTTCATAATTTCAAATCAGTTACTCAGTATATGAAGAATAATCAATTAAATGTTAAAAATATTGACTTACGAAACGAAATCTATACAAAAATCTATGACGCTTCGCTATCCTATAAGGCAGCTCTACTACAGGGAAAAAAATTAGGTAGAGCCTTTTTAATGGAATTGCAAACACAACTACATCTTCTTCATAAGGAATATACTCCTGAATTGTTACAGGAAATTATTCAAATTATTGGACTGGATGAAAAGATGTTTTACGAAGATAAAGCGAGTAAACTCGTTCATCAAGAGTATGAAAAAGATCAACAAATTGCTCAAGAAATGATGGTAGAAATGAATCCATCGCTTGTTATTTTTGACAATTTAAATCAACAATACGGTGTCATCTTACATCAAAATATTAATGCAGATATTATTGAACATGTCTGCGAAAACTTACATCATGACATAGGAGTATGTCAAAAAAAGACACAACGTCATCAAACATGTTGCGTCATCAAAATGGTACATTAATTTTTAAAAGAGGCTGACTTTTCAGTCTCTTTTTATTACTCGGAGGTTATTATGGCAACATCAGTATTATTATTAGACGAACAAACCATTCAACACTTAGGGAAAATTTATCACGAGGCTATCCATCAAATCCCCCCTCATGCACATTATCAATTAAAACTTCCTTCTTTATCAGTTACAGCTTACAAATCCGGTAAAGTTGTTTTACAAGGAACAGCTGTAGATGAATTTATCCAAAAACATGATTTAACAGCTTTAACAAGTACGAAGAAAACAAACTATGATACAAAGGGACTTCCAGAAGGCTTTTCAAATTGGAGTGTCATTGGTAGTGATGAAGTTGGAACGGGAAGTTATTTTGGTCCATTAACTGTTGCATGTGCTTTTGTTTCAGAAAATCTTATTAAAGAATTACAACAACTAGGTGTTAAAGATTCAAAAAATTTAACCGATGCTCAAATCCAAGAAATCGTTCCGAAAATTAAAGAATTAATTCCTTACAAATTACTTACTTTATGGCCTGAAAAATATAACGAAGTGCAACAAACAAAAAATTTAAATGAGATGAAAGCTCTTCTTCATAATCAAGCAATTAAACGATTATACCAACAAATTAATGCTGATTTACTTCAAGCGGTACTAATTGACGAATTTTGTTCTCCTTCAAACTATTATCGTTATTTAGGAGATCAATCTGCACCACTTAAACCTATTACGTATTTTAAAACAAAAGGTGAAAGCCACCATATCGCAGTAGCTGCAGCATCAATGATTGCACGAGATGCCTTTTTAGAAGGATTAAAAACATTATCGAAAGAATACGGATATCCTCTACTCTCTGGTGCTCACACAGATGTTGATAATTTAGCGAGCAAAATTTTAGAATACGATGGTATAGAAGTTTTAAGCAAAGTTGCAAAATTACACTTTGCCAACACCCAAAAAGCTATTGATTTAGCAAAATAATCCCACAACGAATAAAGGCGTACAATCAAGATCAAACACCTGATTGTACGCCTGTTTTTATGTTCTCTAATATTTTTGTTACATAGTTAAAATAGAGTTTTTTGATATAGTAGTACTAAGACGCCAGTAGCCCCTTACGGGTCTCTTGAATCGTACTACTATAAAAACTCCTTCTGCTATTCTTTCCAATAATTAATAAAACTTATTTTATTACTATCCAGACACCTGATTTTGTAGATCCTTTTCTTAAAATTCTACCACTATTTTTCAAAATATTGAGATTATATTTTATACCACTTGTAGAAGCTCCTATTGCTTCTGTAAGTTCTTTTATAGTAATATGTGGATTTATTTTCATTAACTCAATAATCTGTTTTCCCATTACAGTTTCTTTTCTAGTTTCTTGGTTAGTTTCTTGGTTAGTTTCTTGGTTAGTTTCTTGGTTAGTTTTATCAAGCAACTTATCTTCTAAAAATTCCTCTTGTACAAAAATAATGGCATTCGTATAATTTGATGAATTATCTTTAGGTAAGAAAGAAATACTTGGTGAAAGATTTGCCTCTAAAGAATCTTTTGCTCTTCTGATTCCAGACCCATATGATTCTATTAATTCCAAAGCATAAAACATATCTTTTAGTTCCTTATTTAAGTATTTCCTGTTATCAAAACTTCTTTCATTATTTAATGCTTCAATCGTAACTGGAGGTAGTGGTCTATTAGGATTCACAAAAGAAATTTTATCTTTATATATGTAAATTCCAACATATTCATCTTCATCATACTCTTTATGTAAAATAGCATTTGTTGCTAATTCTTCAAAAGCTGCTATAGGAAAATTATATATAACTTTATGCTCCATTTTATCAGAATAACGTAAAGTAAAAGAACGCATAATATTTTCTTGAAAATATCGTACAACTTGTTTTGCTTGCAGCCATACTGGTGAATCAAATGTTATACGCTCCATTTTGTCAGTACCATCAATTTCACGAATAATTTCTACTTGTGCATTTGGAATAAAACGATTAGGTTTTTCACAGAACATTAGAACTGCAAAATTCTTTGCTCTATAACCTCCATATTGACTTTCACTTATTAATCCTAACGCTTTAGCCATTTCTAATTTAGAAAGTTGTTTAAGATCATCCTTTGCATTTGTTAATGTAAGATATTCTTTCATATACTCATAACTTAAATCATCTAATGTTGCAGTTTGGTTTAGACTAGAACTAAAATTATAATTTGCAAATTTCTTTAATAGTTCAAACTCTTCAAGAGTATTAGGAAGGTTTGAATCTCTTGAAACTCTAATATATCTTCCAGCCTTTAGTGCAATTTTCTTGTCTTTTTCAGCTTTAATAGTTGTCTGACAAGGTCCTTTTACATTTGGTTCAACTGCAACAACTATATAATATTCATCATCTATTTTATCTTGAATAATATGATAGTTAATTTTAGGAGTTATATAAGAAAGTAGAGATTTAAGTTGATTTTCAACTATTTCAATCATTGGTTCTTTAATTCCAGTGATTGGTCGCTTTGGAATCGCCTTCTGTTGAGTATCTTTGTCATCTACTTCTTCAACTCCAATGAAGATTAATCCAATTTCATTATTCATGTAATTATTTGCAAACGCACAAGCTGTTTTTAAAATTTTATCTTTAAATTGTACAGATTTTTTATACTCTATATAGCTATTCTCAATTACTTGATTTTCTAAAATATCACGAGCCATCCTCTGTATATCAGAACGTTGCATAATAACTTACCTCACTTTTAATAATTTAGTTAATTAAACCATCCCTTGATATATATTACTATTTTCACAATCCATTCTCATAGAGCCCTTTAAAGTAGAAATAGAGTTTTTATAGTAGTACGAGTGATAGAATCTGTCACATCAGATTCTATTGCAAGAAAATTTGAGACCACAGGCTCAAATTTTAGCCAAGAGACCCGTAAGGGGCTACTGGCGTCTTAGTACTACTATACACAAAAACTCAATTTCAACACCTTTTATTTTTTTATAAAACGTGACAAGACGACACTTGCAATGACAATAACTGTCACAATAATCCCTAACACAATTCCCCAACCATGCGCAAGACCCGTTAAAGGAACCGTAATATTCATCCCAAAAAATCCCGTTACAATATTCGGAATCGTTAATAAAATCGAAATAATCGTTAATAATTTCATCGTATCGTTCAAATTATTATTCAATACATTATTATAAGTACCCGATAATTGTTGCAAAATCTGAAGATTGATCGAAGTCATTTCCACTAATTGCTTCGCTTCAATTAAACTATTTTCTAATTTTTCTTCCTCAGCAAACTCTAATTCCTTAAATAATACTTGAGTCTTCAATTGCTCTAACACAATCGCATTTTGCTTTGTTGCAGAAACTAAATAAACACTCCCAATTTCTAAATCGGACAATGCAAATAGATTTTTCTTCGTAGTTTTATGTCTTAATTTCAGACTGACTAACTCTTGCTCTTTCTTTAAACTTTCAATTTTAGGAAAATAATTTTCAGTAATCATCATTAAACTCGAAAATAAAAATGTAAACAGAGACACATCCGGTCTATCTTCCAATTCTTTTCTCATTGCCTCAACAATATACTCATTATGTCGGTTCGAAATCGTAATAATTTGATCCTTTCGAACAATAAAAGTCATCGGAACGGTTTCGTATCGATTCTCTCTTTTAGTTTGTTTAATGACATTATAAATAACTACTAATGTTTCTTTTGGACGACAATATTCAATATGCGCTCTTTCATTTTCATCCAGAGCATACTCTACCATTTCTTTATCAATTTGATACGTTTGATAAATTGTAGAAAAATCAGTAATCTCCTCTGAGTTAACATTAATCCATGCACATGAGTGCCCAAAATTTTTTTCAGCCATAACTATCTCCCTCCATTAATCTACGTAAGTGTATCATAAATGAAACAACAGCTAATTCAAAAATGCTCAAAAAAAAATAAAAAAGACTTTCCATAGCAGTATGAACAATAGAATCTGTGAAACAGATTCTATTGCAGGAAACTTCGAGACCTTAGGCTCGAAGTTTAGGCATGAGACTCGCACCTGCGAGGCTGCTGCCGTCCTAATACTGCTATACCAGGAAAGTCTAATTATAAACGTACTCTCATAAATATCCGTTAAAAACAAAAGAGTTTTCATAGTAGCACGAGTGATAAAAGCCAAATCTGGCTTTTATCACAGGGAAAATCAAGACCTTAGGCTTGATTTTTAGCCAAGAGACCGCCAGGGCTTCTGGCGTCCAAGTGCCACTATACAGAAAACTCTATTCGTAATCTTTTACTCTTCGTTCAACAACGCTTCTAATTGTTCTAGTCGTTGTTCAAACACATTCATTGCATCATATAGATATTGAGTTTGAGTCATATCTACACCCGCTTTTTTCATAACCTCAATTGGTTTATCACTACGTCCAGCACGTAAGTAGTTTAAGTAAGCCTCTAAATCCTCAGGAGTACCATGTAAAATCTTATCTGCTAAAGCAGTTGCTGCAGCCATACCAGTTGCATATTGATATACATAATAATTCATATAGAAGTGAGGAATACGAGTCCACTCATACGCAATCTCTTCATCTTGAATCACATTTGCATAATATTTTTGATTAATACTTGCATAAATCTCAGCCATTGCCGCTTGAGTTAATGGCTCACCCTTTTGATCCGCAACATGAATTTGATGCTCGAACTCAGCAAATTGAGTTTGACGGAAAATAGTCGATTTAAAACGATTTAAATAATTATTTAAAATATAAATTTGACTCTCTTTATCCGTATGTTTCTTCAATAAGTAGTCTGTTAATAAGTTTTCATTCGTTGTAGAAGCAATTTCCGCTAAGAAAATTGAATAATCTCCATATTGGAATGGTTGCGTATGACGAGTGAAATAACTATGTGCACTATGTCCTAATTCATGAACTAATGTAAAGAAATTACTTAAATCATCATGCCAGTTTAATAAAATATAAGGAGCTGTTGTATACGCACCTGATGAATAACCACCACTACGTTTACCAATATTTTCTGCAACATCAATCCAACGTTGTTCATAGGCTTGTTTAAGAATATCTTGATATTCTTCCCCTAATGGTTTCAATGCTTCAAAAGTTGCTTTAGAAGCTTCTTCATAGTTGTATTTAATTGGCGCTTCACCTGTAATTGGAACATGCAAATCATACATATGTAATTCATCAAGTCCTAAAGCTTTTTGTTGTAAAGCTATATAACGATGTAATAATGGTAATTTTTCATTAACTACTGTCAATAATGCATCATATACTTCTTCAGGAACTTGGTTAGCAGATAAAGCTGCTTGACGACTTGATTCATAGTTATGAGCCAACGCTTTAAAATTATGAGCTTTCACTTCTGAACCTAGCGTGCTAGCAAATGTATTTTTAAATTGAATATATGGTTTATATTTAGTTTCAAATACATTTTTACGAACTTCACGATTAGTAGATTCTAAGAATGTGATATAGTTTCCGTGAGTTAATTCGACTTCTTCTCCTTGTTCATTCTTAATAGTACCAAATTTAAGATCCGCATTATTTAAGAAGTTAAATGTCTTTGATGGTCCAGAGAATACTTCATTCGCTTTTGATAATAAAGCTTCTTCTTTATCCGATAAAACATGTCCTTTTAATACACGAGCAGCTTCTAATGCAACACGGAATTCTTCTAGACGTGGTTCTTCTTTAAAGAATTTTTCAAATTCTTCATCTGATTTTTCTAAGATAGCTGGTTCAAACCATGATGTTGCACCTGACACTTCAACATATACTGAGAAAGCACGTTGGTTTAATACTTGATTTTCATCATTTGTAGTATCTTGGTCAGCTTTCAAGTGTGAATACACATAAGCTGTTTCAATTTTTTCTTCTACTTGATTCGATAATAATAAGTAGTTATATAAATTTTCGCCAGATTGTAATGCTGTTTCTTTACTTGTAGCAATTACTGGAATTTTTTCTGATACAAAAGCTAAATCAGCTTCGAAACCAGAATTATCTGGATAGATTAATGTTAAGTCCCATGTTAATTCTACAGGAACTTCTTCACGAGTTAATGGTTTTTTATCACTCATTTGTTCTCCCACCTTCATTTTAAGATATGAGACCATTCTACTATGAAATTTTAAATTTATAAAGGGAAAATCCTTAAAAATTAAGACTTTCTTATCTTCTCTCATTCTCAATAAGCTAATTGAGAATGAATTTCACTCTCATCTAGTTTAGAATTATTCTAATCTAGAAAAATTTATGTTATGATGTATTCAACAAATAAAACATGAGGTGAAAAAAATATGAATATTTTAGAACAAAAACAAATTCGTTATACAATTACTTGCGGAACATTAATTATTTTAGGACTAGCTGCTAGCTTCCACGGATTGAATCTAGTATCTGTGATTTGCTACTTAGCAGCATTCTTAATTGGAGGATTCCACTCAGCCATTGAAGGAATTCAAGAAACTTTACAAGAACAACATTTAAATGTTGACTTATTAATGGTATTAGCGGCAATTGGTGCTTCTATTATTGGTTACTGGTTAGAAGGAGCTTTATTAATTTTTATTTTCTCATTAAGTGGAGCTCTTGAAGAATATGCTATGGCAAAAAGTGAAAAATCAATGACAGAATTATTAAACTTACAACCAAAAACAGCTACACGTATTCGTGATGGTCACTATGAAACAGTAGACGTTGAAGACTTAGCAATTAATGATGTTATTTTCATTAAAAAAGGAGAGGCTGTTCCAATGGACGCTATCCTAACAGAAGGTGAAAGTTTATTCGATGAAAGTATGATTAATGGTGAACCACTACCAGCAAACAAAAAAGTAGGCGAAGAAATTTTCGCAGGAAGTATTAATTTACACCAATCTTGTACAGCAACTGTACACAAAAATGCAGATGAAACTGTGATGGCTTCTATTATTCGATTAGTAGAAGAAGCTCAAGAACAAGAGACAAAAACAAGTAGCTTCTTAAACAAAATCGAAGATCAATATGTAAAATTTGTATTAGTATTCGTACCATTAGCAATTGCATTCTTCTACTTCGGTTTCCAATGGTCATGGCAAGAATCTTTCTATAGAGGAATGATTTTGTTAACAGTAATGTCTCCATGTGCCTTAGTTGCTTCCGCTAGCCCTGCTATTTTAGCAAGTTTATCTAATGCAGCAAAACAAGGGATTTTATTAAAAGGTGGAGAAGCTTTAGAACAATTATCTTCAATTGAATCAATTGTTTTAGATAAAACTGGTACATTAACAAAAGGAAAACCAACTGTTCAACATACAGTAATTATAAATGAAAACGAAGAAGAAGTTCATGCAATGATGTATGAAATGGAAATTCGTTCAACTCACCCATTAGGAAAATCTATTACAGCGTATACACAAGCTTACAAAAATTCTGATGCGATTACTTTTGACAGCTTTGAAGAAGTGATTGGAAATGGATTAGTTGCAACAGCTCAAGGTTCAACTTGGAAAATTGGTAAATTAGCTTGGATTGATGAAGACTGGAAACAACACACAGTATTAGCAACTGAAATTGAAAAGCACTTAGAACAAGGTGAAATTGTTTTAGCAATCGAGAAAAATGGAGAATTCATTGGTTTCTATGCCATTACAGATGAAATTAAAGAAAGTAGCCAATCTGTATTACACTACTTTAACAAAGAAAATATTCAAACCATTATGATGACTGGTGATTCAGAATCAACTGCCGAAGCTGTAGCAAAACACTTAGAAATCTCTGATTATCAAGCAAACTGTTTGCCTGAAGATAAAGCAACTTATGTTAAGAATTTATCTGATAAAGGTGTTTCTGTAGCCATGGTTGGGGATGGTATTAATGACGCTCCTGCTCTTGCAAATGCAACCATTGGGATTGCGATTGGTGAAGGAACTGCTTTAGCAATTGAAGCAAGCGATATTGTATTATTGAAAAATAATTTATCATTAATTAAATATGGTCATGAATTATCTAAAAAAATGAAACGCATCATTTTACAAAATATTGTATTCTCATTATCAGTGATTACGATTTTAATTTTAGCAAATGTTTTCCAATTTATTAACTTACCTTTAGGTGTTATCGGACACGAAGGAAGTACTATCTTAGTGATTTTAAACGGATTACGTTTACTTAAAAAATTATAAAAAAAATATGACTCATAATAGTAGCTAGGACGCAAGCAGCCAGCAAAGCTGTCTCATTGCTAAATTTCGAGCCTAAGGTCTCGAAATTTCCTGTACTAGAAGCCGAAGCTTCTAGTACTTTTGCTACTATTATGAGTCATTTATTTTTGTTTACAAAAGTATTAATACACTTAGAAGTCAATCAAAATCTAAAGAAATAGACTTTCCAATGTAGCGTGAGTATAAGAAGCCATACTGGCTTCTTATACAGGAAACTTTGAGACCTAGGCTCAAAGTTTAGCCATGAGATTCGCTTTGCGAGGCTGCTACCGTCCATTGCTACATTAGAAAGTCATATTTTACTTAGTACTTACTATTTATCTAAAACTTCGTATTCTACTTCTTCACCAAAGAACTCGTCATATAATGCTTGAATGGCACGTTGTTCGTACTCTTCTCTAATACCAAACATCA
>NZ_CAUUHX010000037.1:0-19183 GCF_963545075.1 uncultured Granulicatella sp. | reverse complement strand
GCCATACCTTAGAAACTCAGATTAGAGGACAACTTAAAAATGGTCTCGCTATGATCGATTTTTATGAATCATGTGACAAAAGAAATAGATTATCTCGTTATGGAAATGACTATATAGCTACACTTTGTGTTAAACTATAAACTATTTTATTTCTAATCAGAATTCCAATGATATTATAAAAATTAATTTGAAAGAGGGATGAACGATTTGCTACAAGTAAAGAAAATTATCGGAGCAGATGTTTCAGATAACAGTGTTTTAGTAACATTATTAGATGGGCGTTGTGGTTTAGTAGATAAAAAGTTGAGAAATGTAGTTGTAGAAGTTTTGGTTGATTCGTTTTATAAATGGATGGATTTTCCAAATCCCATATCAGATGAAGATAAAGAAATCATTCGTGAAATTGTTGAAAATCCTAATGATGTTGGATTTGGTCCATTGGCTAAAGAATATCTTACTGATGAGAATGTAAAAAGAAAGTTTGATAGTTTAAAAAAAGCAGTGAATTATGATTACTGATTTTTATAGTTAAGTATAAGATCTAATTGAAGAATATACGACGTTCTAGGAAGTATTCTAACCCTCAAATGAATGACAATTTCAAACTGATAAGATATGTAAACTAAAATTGACTAGTAATCTTTATCAATTCTATATCATCCTATACAAATTTCCCCAACAGGAATAGCACGTCTATTCCTGTTGGGGAATTTCCATATTATTGAAACTTTTTATACTGTTCCTTCAAAGCTTCTTCGAATTTTGAAGTTGGGTCTGGGTGGAAGTATTGTGTATGTTTGAGTGTGTCCGGTAAGTATTGTTGTTTTACCCAATGGTTTGGATAATTATGCGGATATTGGTAATTTGTTCCTCGTCCTAATTTTTGGGCTCCTTGATAGTGTGCATCTTGTAAGTGGGAAGGGATGTTTCCTGATTTTCCTTGTCTGACATCTGAGAGTGCTGCATCAATAGAGAGAATGGCTGTATTCGATTTAGGGGAGAGAGCTAATTCAATAACGGCATTCGCAAGTGGAATTCTTGCTTCGGGTAAGCCGAGTTTTTCAGCAGCTTGTACAGCTAATACGGCACGACTGGCTCCTGCGGGGTTTGCTAATCCGATATCTTCATACGCTATGACTAATAATCGTCTAATTAATGTAATGAGTTCGCCAGCTTCAATAAGCCTTGCCATATAGTGGAGTGCCGCATCTACATCACTTCCTCGAATTGATTTTTGGAAAGCGGAGATGACATCGTAATGTTGATCTCCGTTTTTATCATGTGCGAATACTTTTCTTTGTAGGCAGTTTCCTGCGATTTCTTCTGTAATAATAATTTTTCCTTCTTCATTTTCTGGAGTAGATTTCACGGCTAATTCTAAAGCGTTTAGTGAACTTCTCACATCTCCATTTGAAAAATGGGTGAAGGTGTGCATTGCTCCGTCTTCGACTTCTACATTATATTGTCCTAATCCCTTTGTTTCATCTGTTAGTGCACGGTTGAGTGCTTGATGAATTTCTTCTGGTGTCAGTGGGATGAGTTCGAAAATTTGTGTTCTACTGCGAATCGCTGGGTTAATGGCTATATAAGGATTTTCAGTAGTAGCTCCTATTAAAATTACACGTCCATTTTCTAAGTGTGGAAGGAGGAAATCTTGTTTTGGTTTGTCTAAGCGGTGAATTTCATCGAGTAATAAAATGACAGTTCCACTCATCTTTGCTTCTTCAATAACGATTTGTAATTCTTTTTTTGTATCTGTGGCAGCATTTAATGTACGAAAGGCATACTTCGTTGTTCCTGCGATGGCACTGGCAATACTTGTTTTTCCAATTCCAGGAGGACCATATAAAATCATGGAAGAGAGTTGTTTAGCGGCAATCATTCGAGCGATTATTTTTCCAGGTGCTACTAAATGTTGTTGTCCGACAACTTCTTCTAAGCAAGTGGGTCTCATTCGGTATGCTAATGGTTGATTTTTCATAATTCTCCTCACTTTCTGTTCTTTCTATTGTAGCATAGTTTAAATACTTACGTGAGTCAAAAATATTTACCTTATTTTGAAAAATATACTATACTAGTAAGAGTAGAAAATGATAGATGTAAAATTTTATCTAAAAGAAAGGGCGATATCGTTGCATTATTTAGATTATGCTGCCACTACACCAGTTGTAGAGGAAGTGAAACAGGCAATTTTTGAAGAAATGGCTTATTTTGGTAATCCTTCTAGTGTTTATCAAATTGGTCGTACTCAAAAACAAAAGATTCAAGCTGTTAAAAAAGAGATATTAGAAGAATTACATGCTGCTACAAATGATTCCATTATTTTTACAGGTTCGGGTTCAGAAGCGAATAATTTAGTATTTGAATCTATTTGTCAGCACTTTGCAGAAGAAAAAGGAGAAATCATTATTTCAGGAATCGAGCATCCATCCGTTAAAAAATCTGCTGCCTATGCTGAACAATTAGGATTCACGATTATTCAGTTAGTTCCTGATGAGTCAGGTTGTATTTCTGTGAAACAAGTGGAAGAAGCTTTAACAGATAAGACACGTTTAGTATCGATTATGACCGTTAATAATGAAACTGGAGCGTATCAACCGATTCAAGAAATCGGTGAGTTATTAGTTGAACATCCTGCTTATTTTCATACAGATGCAGTTCAGGCATTTGCCCAAGAAGAAATTAATGTAACGGCTTCTCATATTGATTATTTATCTGCTTCAGGTCATAAAATTCATGCGCCAAAAGGAATTGGATTTTTATATAAGAAAAAAGAAGCTCCAATTCATGCACTTATTAAAGGTGGGGGACAAGAACAAGGATGGAGAGCAGGAACTGAAAATGTTCCTTATATTGTTGGTTTCCAAAAAGCCCTTGCATTAGCCATTCAAACGAGAAGTGAGAAGAAGAGCAAATACCTTGAATTATCTCAATATTTACAAGAACAATTAGCGGAACGCAAAATTCCTTTTGAAATCAATGGGGATGTATCCAGAAAGAGTCCGCATATTTGTAATGTTTGGTTAAAAGGTATTCCTGCAAGTCAAACATTAATTATGTGTGATTTACACCAAGTAGCTGTCTCAGCAGGTTCAGCATGTTCTGCAGGAAGTTTAGAGCCTAGTCCTGTATTATCACTCATGTATCCAGAAAATAAGAGTAGAGTGATTGAATCTGTTCGTTTATCCTTTGGAGGAGAGACAACTACGGAAGATATTGATGCATTTATTTCCTCAATATCCTCGATTAAACGTCCATAGTATGCTAAACTAGTAGAAAGTGATGAAAGGAAGTGTTGATATGGCATTTACTCAAACAGCAACATTAAAAAATTCAAACCATGTGTATCGTGTATCTCCAACTGTAAAAGGATATACATTAAGAGATAATGGATTTGTCGAAACAAAATCTGGTAATTTTCAATTAATTCGCAGTTTAGATGACTTAGTAGTCGGACATCTTGGATTAAAATTAAAAGTTTCAGTCGATAAAGCAATGAAACAATTAAAAATTTCAACAACAACAAAAGATGGACTTCAAACTGTTCAATTATATGGAAATGAAAAAAACGCGTATGCGATTGAAAAACTAGAATTTATTCTAGAAGGATTAGTAGAACGTGGCGTATTAGAAGAAGTATAAAAAAACGAGACAGAGTTTACTCTGTCTCGTTTCTATACATAGCACGGGAAGGTATTCCGATCACTATTGTTGATCTTCTTCGTGAGGGAGTGGCTTAAACTGCGCCACGAAGCTTAAAGTATCGCCAAAATAAAGATTTTCGCCTGGAATCTCATAGAGTTCCTGCATGCGTTTGCTTAACGAGTAAGGAAGATTCGTAGAATCTTTTTCATACTTCGTCAAAGTATCTTTATTAATTTTTAGGTATTTGGCGGCTTCTAAGAGTGTCAAATTACGATTAACCCGTGCTGCTCGTAAAGATATTATCATACACTTATGCCCCCCTTTTACCAATAATAATTGTAGTGAAAATAAATTTATTTGTCAAATGCACATAGGGCTATAATTCCTATCGTTATCGCCTTTAAGAAGATTTTGAGTAAATTTTTTTGAAAAAATTTTTAGAAAGTGATATAAAATTGATACAGCGACCTTCAAATCGTTAAAACAGAAAAAAATTAGAAATGATGGTGAATGAATGAATAAGGAAAATATCCGAGTAATTGTCGGAATGAGTGGTGGAGTTGATTCTTCAGTAACAGCTCTTTTATTAAAACAAGCAGGATACGATGTCATTGGTATCTTTATGAAAAACTGGGATGATACAGATGAAAATGGTGTTTGTACAGCAACAGAAGACTATAAAGATGTAGCAGCAGTAGCGGAACAAATTGGGATTCCGTATTATTCTGTGAATTTTGAAAAGGAATATTGGGATCGTGTATTTGAATATTTCTTAAAAGAATATCGATTAGGCAGAACTCCTAATCCGGATGTGATGTGTAATAAGGAAGTAAAATTCCAAGCGTTCTTAGAATATGCGCTGCAATTAGGAGCAGACTATGTAGCCATGGGGCATTATGCTCGTGTGGAAACTGACGAAAATGGTGTGGTTCGTTTATTACGTGGGGTGGATAATAATAAAGACCAAACTTATTTTTTAAGTCAATTAAATCAACAACAATTATCAAAAGCGATGTTCCCAATTGGACATTTAGAGAAAAAAGAAGTGCGTAAAATTGCAGAAGAATTTGACTTAGCAACGGCTAAGAAAAAAGATTCAACTGGTGTATGTTTTATTGGAGAGAGAAACTTCAATGAATTCTTGTCTCATTATTTACCAGCTAAACCTGGTAAAATGGTCACATTAGATGGAGAAGTTAAAGGAGACCATGCTGGATTAATGTACTATACGATTGGTCAACGTCAAGGATTAGGAATCGGTGGCGGTGGTAAAACCAATGATCCATGGTTTGTGGTCGGAAAAGATTTAAGTACGAATACATTATATGTTGGACAAGGATTCCATCATCCTAACCTATATTCGGATTCATTATTTGCGACAGATTTGCAATTTAATACAGATGAAGAAAAGCCAAATGAATTTGAATGTACGGCAAAATTTAGATATCGTCAACAAGATACAAAAGTTCGTGTTGTATTCCAAGAAGACGATAAGACAAAAGCTATGGTATACTTTGAAGAGCCAGTACGTGCGATTACACCTGGACAAGCAGTTGTCTTTTATGATGGAGAAATCTGCTTAGGCGGAGGTATTATCGATAAAGCTTATATGGAAGGAAATGAACGTCAATACGTTTAAAATTGATAGAAAAGAGGGGAATTCATGAGTGAAGAATACGTTGTAGGTGAAGTTTTAGCGACATTTTTTGAAAATCCGCAAAATTTTTACAAAGTATTATTAATTCGAGTGCAAGAAAGTAGTGTGCAACTAGACTCAGATGAGATTGTTGTGACAGGAATTATTGGCACGATTCATGATAATTCCCCTTATCGTTTTAATGGAAAAGTTGTTTCGCATCCAAAATATGGACAACAGTTTTCTGTCTTAAGTTATCAACAACATCAACCTACTGGGAAAAAAGGACTAATAGCTTATTTTTCTAGTGGACGTTTTCCAGGAATAGGAGAAAAAACAGCCGAAAAAATTGTAGACTGTTTAGGTGAAAATGCGATTGAGCAAATTATTCAAGATGAGGATTGCTTAAAAGATGTACCAGGATTATCAGCAAAGAAATGCGAGAGTATTCGCAGCATCATTATTGAAAATCAAGGGACAGAACGTATTTTATTTGAATTGACGAATATGGGGTTTACTCCAATTTTTGCTCAAAAAATTATGGTGCTCTATAAAGAGAAAACAATGGAAATTATTAAAGAAGATCCATATGTGTTATTACAGTCCATTGAAGGACTTGGGTTTAGAAGAATTGATTCCATTGCTCAACAATTAGAAATCGCTCCAGATAATTTGTACCGGATCAAAGGTGCTGTTTATGTAGTAGTAAGAGATTTATCTTATCAAGAAGGGCATACGTATTTAATTGATAAAGAAGTCGTTCTAGCGGCTCAAAAATTATTAGAGCAAACTCGTTCGTTTTTAATTGAACCGGATCAAATTGTAAATGCATTAAATGAATTGATTCGAGAAGGAATTATTATTTCAGAAGAAAATCATTTATCATTAGCTTCTTTATATTATGCAGAAATTGGTATTGTGAATGCCATCAATCATCGTTTGGAATTGTCTAAGAAATCTCTGTATTCAGAAGAAGATATCGAAGAAGCGATTCAGCATGTGCAAAAGAAATTTGGCATCATCTATGATGAGTCTCAAAAACAAGCACTTATTAAAATTATGCAAGAATCCTTGTTCATTTTAACAGGAGGGCCCGGGACAGGGAAAACGACCATTATTAATGGTGTGGTAGAAATATATCGCTATTTAGAAGAGATTGATGTAGATTCTGATGCGATTCAATTAGCAGCTCCAACAGGAAGAGCTGCAAAACGTATGAATGAGTTAACAGGAATTTCTGCGTCTACGATTCATCGAATGTTAGGTATTTCTGCAGAAGAAAATATTGAATTAGAAAGTGACGATTCTGATGATACTCGTTCATTAAGTTGTGACTTCTTAATTATTGATGAGATGTCGATGGTTGATACTTGGTTAATGAATCGATTGCTTCGTGCAACTCCTGGAAAAACGAAAATTTTATTTGTAGGGGATAAAAATCAATTACCTTCGGTTGGCCCAGGTCAAGTATTAACAGATTTTCTATTATCGAATAAAATTCCTTCGATTGAATTAACGCAAATTCATCGACAAAAGGATTCTTCAAGTATTGTAACATTAGCGCATTCGATTAAAGACGGGCATTTACCAATGGACTTTACTCAAAATCAACCAGATAGAACTTTTATTCCGTGCCGTTCGACTCAAATTTTAGATGTGATTGAACAAATTGTAGTCAAGGCTATTAAGAAGGGATATCAGAAGAAAGATATTCAAGTACTGGCTCCAATGTATAAAGGTGAAGCTGGTATTCATGAAATTAATAAAATGATGCAAAATATTTTAAATCCAAAAATTGGAAATTCCGTTCGTGAAATTGAATCATTTGACCGAGTGTTCCGTGTAGGGGATAAAGTACTGCAGTTAGTCAATGTGGCAGAAGAAAATATTTATAATGGAGACATTGGTGAAGTGACTGCCATAATATTTGCCAAAGAAAATGAAGATCAAGTCGATAAGTTATATGTTGCTTTTGATAATGTAGAAGTAGAATATAAACGAAATGACTTTATTCAATTGACGCATGCTTATTGTTGTTCAATTCATAAATCTCAAGGTAGTGAATTTCAAATGGTGATTTTACCGATGGTCGGTCAATATCAGCGAATGTTAGAACGTAACTTATTGTATACTGCTGTAACAAGAAGTAAGAAATTTTTAATTATGTGTGGGCAATACGAAGCTTTCCAAGAAGCAGCAAATCGTCAAAGTGCAAGACGTCAAACGTGCTTAAAAGATTTGTTACAAGGAAATAGCTTTGATAGCTTAACCATTGAAGAAGAAAAATCAACTACGATTAAAGTGAATCCGCAAACTGATGATAAGTCTGAAGATACTACAGAACAAGTTTCTCAACCAACAAGTGATACCAAACAGTATTCTGAAGAGAAATCAGTAGCTTTAAAAGTAGAAGAAACAGTTGAAGAATTTCAAGTTCCTTCAGAGAGTCGAACAATAGAAAAAAATAAACCGTTTGTTTTAACAATGGAATTAATTGATTCCTATAGTATTGACCCTATGATTGAAATGGAAGAATTGACGCCATATGATTTCATGTCAAAATAATATAGAGTTAAAAGTTAGCTTTGTAAGAAATTTTTAGAGTGATATAACAAACACTTATTTCCGGTAATAACCATTGGTTATCAGTTATCTGGGATAAGTGTTTTTTTATATTATTTTTTATAAAAAATGAAGCGTTAACCTAGTATTTTGTCTTCATATTGTATACAATAGTTTCGAGGTGAAAGTTATGGAAAACCAAAAACATTTTTTAGTGTCAGCAGATGCTGTGCCTCCTGTGTTTTCTAAAGTACTAAAAGCAAAAGAATTATTAGCAACTAACCAAGCAAAGGACGTTACAGAAGCAGTGAAATTAGTAGGAATTTCACGTAGTGTATATTATAAATATTATCGAAAAGTTCAAGGATTCTCGTCTGTGACATATGGACGAAAAGCTTCGTTAAATATTCATATGAAAAATGAAAAAGGAACATTATCTAAAACATTAGATTTATTTGCTAGTTATAATATGAATGTATTAACAATATTCCAAGGATTAGCGATTCATAGTGTAGCAATTGTTCAATTAATGTTAGATATTTCTGAAGCTACTGCTGATTTATCTGTTATTTTAAAAGAATTAGAAAAAATGGATAATATTATCGATGTTGAATTACAAAATGTAGAGTAGGAATTCAAATGAAATTACAAACGAATAAAGGAAATCTTGAAGTAAAGGCCATTCTTTTTGATAAGGATGGCACTTTAACTAATATAGACAATATGTGGATTGAACCAACAGAACAGGTCATCCGTAAAATTTTAATGCCGCATATTAAAGAAAACTCAACCGTAACGATTGAGCAAATGCTTGAATTATTAGGAATTGTACATGGGGAGATTGTTCCTAATAGTGTCATTGCTTCAGGGACAGTTGAAGATATGTTAGATGAAATAGGAGAGTATTTTCCCATTGATAAAGTTTCTTTATATAATGAAGTACTTGAAGATTTCAGACAATATTTATTAGCGCATCCAGATATGATTATTCCAATTGGGGATGTAGCTTTTTTAATTTCTGAATTAAAAAATAAAGGGATTAAAGTAGGAGTTGTGACAAATGATAGTTACATTCCGACGAAAACAATTTTTGAAATCTTAAAGGTTTGGCATTTATTTGATTTTGTTGCTACGCCTGATGATTATGCTGCTAAACCAGAAGCAGCTTCCTTGATTGGTGCGAGTCAACAATTAGGAGTAGCACTAGAAGAAATTTTTTATGTAGGTGATTCCTATTTAGATATGGCCTATGCCAAACATTGTGGCGGAGGAATTGGTGTTTTATCGAGTGGGAGTGATGTTCAAAAAATGAAAGAAGAATCCGTTTTAGTATTAGATTCTGTAGAACAATTATTAGATTATATAATAGGAGAGTGAATATGTACGAAACAAATCATACAAGTGAACGTTTGAAATTATTATTTAAAATTTTAATTCCAGTATTAATTTATCAATTAGCCAATTTTTCTGCTCAGTTTATTGATACTGTAATGACTGGACAATATCATGAAACTCATTTAGCAGGAGTTTCAATTGCAGGAAGTTTATACAATCCATTTTTCACGTTGTTAAATGGGATTGTGGCAGCATTGATTCCAATTGTAGGTCAATTACTAGGAAAGAATGATAAAAAAGGCATTCAAAAAATTGTATTTCAGTTTATGTATATTGGAATTTTATTAGCGATTGTTTTATTTTGTATTGGCTTAATTGGATTAAATCCAGCATTAAATCAAATGCATTTAGAAGCTGAAGTATCAACCATTGCCAGAGAATATTTATTACTCTTATCGATTGGGTTTATTCCATTTTTACTCTTTAGTGTGATTCGATCCTTCATTGATGCATTAGGGTTAACAAGAGTCTCTATGTTTTTAATGATTTTACTTGTACCTTTAAATATTTTCTTCAATTACTCCTTAATTTATGGAAAATTCGGATTACCGGAATTAGGAGGTCCCGGAGCAGGTCTTGGAACAGCAATGGCATATTGGGTGTTATTAATCGTAGCGATTGTCGTTCTTAAAATGCATCCGAAATTGAAACCTTATGATGTATTAAGGTTTGAAACTCCTCATTTAGCATTATGGAAAGAGCCTTTTGCATTAGGGTTACCAATTGGATTTAATGTATTTGGTGAAGTCGCTATTTTTGCACTTGTTGGTTTATTAATGGCTAAATTTGGCTCACATGTGATTGCTTCACACCAAGCAGCGATGAATTTTTCTTATTTAGCGTATGCTTTTCCAATGAGTATTTCGAATGCTTTAACAATAATTGTATCGTATGAAATCGGTCAAAATAATCAACAATCTGCAAAAGAATATATTCGATTAGGAATTTCTACTTCTGTCATCATTGCACTTCTAACATTAGTGTGGTTATATTTCAACCGTCCAATGATTGCTGGTCTATATGGAACTTCAGAAAGTTTTATTCAATTAACAATGGTGTTCTTATCCTATAGTTTATTATTCCAAATGTTTGATGCGATTGCAGCACCGATTCAAGGAATATTACGAGGATATAAAGATGCAAAAATGCCGTTTATTTTATGCTTATTAGGATTTTGGGTCATTGGTCTTCCAGTAGGAATTATTTTGGACTGGATGACGGATTTAGGACCGTATGCTTATTGGATCGCATTAATTGCAGGTTTAATGGCAAATTGTTTCTTATTAATGTTACGATTAAGAAAAGTTCAAATAAAATTTGATAGAAGGGGATTAGTACATGGAAAATAAATCAATAGAAGTAGTCGAAGTTCAGGAAGAAATTGTAGTGAAAAAAACGGAGTCACCTTTAAAACAGTTAATAAAACAACTGTTTAAACATTTATTAGTGTATACAGCTATTTTTATGGGAATTCTTTCTCTATTTATTCTTAGTAGTGAACTAATTAAAATGGTGAAAACTGTGAGACCAGACTTCTTACCAATGGTAACAGAGACGTTTCTACAGAATTTATCTGACTTTGGTTATATTGTTGCAGTGATTGTTGGCATTAGTATTTTTTACAAAAAACAACAGATCAATATGAAAGATACGATTTTTTATCGTCAAAAGAAGATGACATTGGAATATTTTGCAGTATTTTCGATTATACTGTTTGGATGTCAGTTTATTTTTACTCAAAGTGCTAATTTATTCGAATTTTTCTTAAATCAGATTGGTTTAAGTACTAAAGGTGCGATTGAAGCTGCCACAAGTGGAGATGATTCCTTTATGTTAGTGATTTATGCTTCATTAGTGGGGCCATTTGTCGAAGAATTATTAATTCGTGGTGGAGTTGTTTATCGTTTAAAACATTATGGAAAAATTTTTAGTATTCTAATTTCTGCAATGGCTTTCGGATTATTCCATATGAACTTAATTCAAGGATTTTTTGCTTTCTTCGTTGGAATATTATTTGCTTATATTGCGCTTGAGTATAGCTTTTTATGGGCAGTATTTTTCCATATACTAAATAATTTTGGATTTAGTTTATTAGTAGAAAGTGGTTTGCCAGCACTTTTAGGAGCAGAGTTAGCAGATACTGTAACGAATATGTTGTTAATCATTACTAGCTGTATGTCTGTGATACTTTTAGGACTTTACCGTAAAGAAATTATGGCATATATGAAAGCAAACAGAACACCAAAAGGGACATATACTGTTGCGTTTACAACAATGGTTGTATGGATTTATATTGTGATTTGTTTATTAGTTGGTTTATTAGGGTTACAACGATTATAAGATGGGAGAGATTCGATGAATACGATTTATTTAGAAGATTCAGTATACACAACTTTACAAAATCATCCTGAGGTAAAAGAGCTATTGATTGAGTTAGGATTTACTCCATTATCTCAGCCACAGATGGTTCAAACAGTAGGAAGAATTACAAGCTTAAAAAAAGGTTCAAAAATTGCTAAAATCCCTCTGGATACAATTATTCGTCAATTAGAATTGAATGGATATATTGTAAAAGAAAGCAGGGAGAGCAATGAGTAATGATGCAATGTCACCATTGGAACGTCAAGAAAAATTAAAAGAATTAATGCTCCGCTTACATAAAGGGGAAAATGAAGAAATCATACAAAAAGAATTTAACCAATATTTTGATTCTATTTCTCCTTATGAAATTCAAGTAATGGAACGCAACTTGATGCAAGAAGGAATTACTTATGAAGAAATTATGCGTCTTTGTAAGATTCATGCTTCTTTAATGAGTGCAAAAGTAGAAGCTGGAGAAGGAATGCCCGACTTTGAAAAAGAAGGACATCCAGTTATGGTTCTGAAAAAGGAAAATTTAGCACTAAGAGGTGCTATTGACCGAATCGAACGCTTGCTACAAGTTTATTTATCTTCAAAAGACGAAGAATTATTAAAAGGACTAAACCGGCAAATTGGCTTACTCGATCAGTTTGAAAATCATTATTTAAGAAAAGAATATGCCCTATTTCCAATTATGGAATCAAAAGGAATTACTGCTCCTCCGAAAGTAATGTGGGGAGTCCATGATGAAATTAGAGAAACTTATAAAAATTTCAAACAAGCATTTCAGAACCAAAGTGATGATGTCATGGAACAGTTTCTAGTCGCTAAAGAAGAACTGCTAGAAATGATTTTTAAAGAAGAAAATATTTTAATTCCAATGGTTGCACAAGCTTTCCACGTAGATGATTGGGAAAAGATGGCACAAGATACGCCTCAATACGGCTATTGTATCGTTACACCTGAAGCAGAATGGAAAGTAGAAAAGAAACCATCAACGATTCAATCTAAAGAAGAAATTCAAGAAACAGGAGATATCCCATTATCAACTGGTTCGTTATCGTTAGAACAACTAGACTTATTATTGAACCTACTTCCAATGGAACTTTCATTTGTGGATAAAGATAATATTGTCAAATATTACAACGAAGGCAATGGAGAAGAAAAAATCTTCAAACGGACAAAGAGTGCGATTGGGCGTGATGTAATTAACTGTCATCCACCAAAAAGCCATGCCATCGTTACACAATTATTTGAACAATTACGTTCCGGACAAAAAGAAAAAGAAGAAATGTGGTTTAAAAAAGAAGATAAAATGATTCATGTAACGTATCATGCCGTACGAAATGCTCAAGGAGAGTATATGGGTGTGTTAGAATATGTCCAAAATATTGCACCATACGTGAAGAATTTTGAAAGTCAACCTCTTAAACGAGAGTTGTCTTAACCTGAGAAGCTTAAAATAAGTTTTAAATTATCAGTAACTTCTAACAATGAAGTTGTAAATAACCAAAACGAACTCTCCGAGTGATTCGGAGAGTTTTTTTGTTATTAAAAGATTATTTTTATGATAGTATAAACATTAGATTTTGGTTATAAATTATCTTTCTCAAAAATTGATAAAACAATAAGAAAAAAATAAAATTAAAAAATGATGAAAAAAACAAAAGATATGTTAATATATGATTATAGGAGGAAGCATAAATGAAAATAAAAAATGAAATATTTTAAAAAAGGAGAACTTATGAAAAAATATATTACTATAAATTTATATCGGTGGTTTGGAACAATAATTCTTACTATCTTAATTGCATTAGGAACAATCTTTAGTAGTTATGGAAAAACTTTGATACTAGATAATTTTTTAGCAAATAATCATAATTATTTTTTATATGGTATTGCATTAATTCTAGTAATGACAATTACTGAAGTTTTAAAGTCTTGTCTTTCAATAAATAATGCAAAGTTAATTAAAGAATGGATTGTTTCAATAGGTAGTGGCGTTAGTGAAAATATTGAAAAAATGGGATACGATAACTATCATAAGATAAAACATGGAGAGTACATATCTTGGTACACAACTGACTTAGAGCGTATTTCAACAAGTTATTTTGAACCTTTCTTAAATCTGTTTAGTAATGTAGTATTATCAACAGTATCACTAATTATATTATTTTCTATTAATTGGAAGATAGGATTTGTGTCACTTTTATTACTAATAGTTTTAATGATAGTAGGAACTCGGTTTGGAAAGAAAATAGGTATGGCATATCAGAAGTTTTCTCAATTAAGTGGTATATATACAAATACATTACAGGAATACACTTCTGCTTATGATGTTTTAAAAAATTTTAATGCACTTTCTATATTAAAAGAAAAAATCAAACAAGCTCAAACAGATCTTGAGAATCAGAGAGTTGTAGCTAAGAAATATACTTCTTTTGCTACCTTAGCATTTTATGGTTCACAAAGAATATTTGAAGGTATTATGTTTATGTTTGTTCTTTATTTAGTATTACAAAAGGAAATCAGTATTGGAATGTTATTATCTGTTCCAGCAATCCTAGCATTATTTTTAAATTCTACTGGCATGTTCCTAGAAATAGTCGTATCAATGCAAGGTATGAATGATGTTATTGAGAAATTAGAAACTAAAATGATAGTAGAAACAATAGAATATAATAATTTATCCTTAATTGAAGGGAACAATATAACATATTCTATTGACGAGAAAAAGATTTTTGATAATTTATCTTTTAAATTTGAAAAAGGTAAAAAATACGCAATTTTAGGTCCTAGTGGAAGTGGAAAGTCTACTTTGCTCAATATTATTTTAGGTAGAATAAATAATTTTGATGGAGAATTAAAAGTAAATGGCATTGTTAAAGAAAAGAATAAGGATGTTCTTTTTTCAAAGGAGATTGCATATGTGAGTCAAGAAGGTGCAATTTTTAATATGTCAATTAGAGAAAATATTCTACTTGGTATGAAGAAAACTGATAAAGAAATTTTTGATATTTTGAAAAAGGTTAAACTGTATGATTTAGTAAATAACTTACCTGAAAAATTAGATACGATTATTTCTTTAGATGGAAATAATTTATCAGGAGGAGAAAAACAACGTCTTACATTAGCTCGAGCATTAATACGTAATACACCATGTATTATTTTAGATGAAGCAACTTCAGCTATTGATGCTAATACGGCGGTTGCCATAGAAGAGCAAATTGTAGAAGATTCTGAAAAAACTGTCATTATTATTTCACATCATTTAGATGATAAGATAAGTTCAAAATTAGATAAAATTTATTTTTTATAAAAAAGGGATTCGCGTCAAATTTTTTGGCGCGTTTTTCTTTGGCTTACGTTCCAATTAAAAGATTTGTTAACCTAACCTAAAACCTGGACTCCTTATTTGATAAATTTGGCTCTTTGTCAAATAGGGTTGATGAAACAATTTTAGTGAAGGAATTAAGCAGCGTCAGGTTGCTTAATTCCTTTTTTAGTTGTTGGAGTAAATAGTTTAGACATTAATAGAATTCTATTTCTAAAATGAGTAAAACTGCTGTAGCCATAGGCATTTCTTTTTAGTACTTTTATCTTGTTGTTAATCCCTTCAATAGGTCCATTGGAAAGTGTTGGATACTCACATGTATTTTGAATATACGGTAGAAGTTTCTTAAATGTTTGTAGAACACGATTTAAACCATCTGAAAGTTGTTTACTATCTACTGTTAATAATCCTTCTTTAAATTCATTGAAATCACGTTCTTGGAATGCTTCTCTTAATTGATGTACTGTTTCATATTCAGGTTTTAATGTAGGAACTTCTTGTAATAAATAATCTACAATTCCTTGAGAATGTGTTAACCAATCGAATAATCTGTAATGTTTATAGTTGTATGATTGAAGTTCATCTCTATTCTTTAATATTAATTTCCAGTAACGTTTTAATTTATTATAAAGTCGTCTATCCTTATAGCGTACTTGATTCATTTTTTTTGTTCTTGTCTTGTTTAATTCTCTGTTTAAAGCTTGAATAATATGGAATGGATCAATAATAATTTTAGTCTTAGGGAATAAACGTTTAATGACTTCGATGTATGGAGCATACATATCAATCGAAATTGTTTTAACATTTAGTCGAGTTTCTAGAGGGAACTGATTGAAATAGCGAACTAAATTCTCCATTTTTCTATCTTGAACTACATCAACTAGTTGATGAGTAATAGCGTCACAATAAGCAAAACTCATACTAGCTTCAGCTGAAGCTACCGATTTAAATTCATCCCAACACATATGTTCAGGTAACTCATTTAAAGGCTTAATTCTAAGAGAATCAGCAGTTTCATTGACCACTCTGCGTACAGTATGAACGGAAACATTCATTTCTTTAGCAATATGGGTTTCAGATACTGTATCACAAGCTTTTACTTTAATTTCATTCTTTACATTTTTAGAAATAAAACCATTACGGTCAACAATACTAGTTGTATCAGCAGTAAAACTATGGGAGCATTCACGGCAGAAAAAGCGCTGTTTTCTTAATTTAAGAAAGGCAGGTAATCCAGAAACTTGATTAAGAGTAATGCGAGAAGTACGAGTACCATTTTTTACAATAGAATTATCGTGATTTTCACAGCCACAGTTAGGACAAGCATCAGGACAATACGTATAAGTAGCGTAGAAAAATAGGCTTTTTTTCTTCTTAAAATACACTTCCTCCGCTTTATCTTCCCAGATTACATTTTTATCTTTGATTTGTAGTACAATATCATGTATATTTTTCATAGGGTTTTCATCTCCTCTTAAATAGTTTGGACGCTTTTAATATAAGGGATGAAGCCCTTTTTGTATACACTAAAATAGGGTTGGTGGATTTTCTCCATCAACCCTATAAATTATAGAACCATAAATTTCTATTCTATTGTTATAAGTTAATTTCATTAAAAAACATGCCAAATAGCGTGCAGTATAGAGTCGGAAGGCTCTTTATTTTATAAATAAAGCCTTTACATTAATTGATAGGAAGAATATAATTTAAAAAAACATTAAAAGATTTGGGAATTTTTTCGAAATGTTGAGAAAAAAGTGTGGTTCAATTATTTAAAATGTTGGTGATAATGAGGAGGGGTAAAATGTTAAATATTAGTATTGCTAAGTTTTCATATGGGGAAAAAGAAGTTCTAAAAGATATTCATATTCAAATTGACAATCCTAGAATTATTGGATTAGTAGCGCCAAATGGAACAGGAAAATCTACACTAATAGAGATCATTGCCGGTAATTTAAATAATAGAGATGTAAGTGTTTTGTTGGATGATAAAAATTATAAGAATCATTATTTGGAAATGAAACGAAGAATCGTGAGAATGTGTAATCAAGATGATTTGTATTCGGATTTAACTGGGTTACAACATTTACAATTTTATGCTGAAATGTGGAATATTAAACCATCATTTGTTGATGAAGTTGTCTCAAAATTACAAATGACTGAATATATTTCTAATAAAGTTTCTAGTTACTCGTTAGGAATGAAACAGAGACTTTGTTTTGCGTTAGTTGTTGTAACGAATTGTGAAGTTATGCTATTAGATGAAGTGATGAATGGACTGGATCCAGATAATGTGCAATTAATCTCTAGGGTACTTCAGAATTTAAAAAATGAAGGTAAAATCATTATCATTGCATCCCATTTATTAAATAATCTAAATAGTATTGCGGATGAGGTGTATTTCTTAAAAGATAAGAGGATTGCTTTAAAATATCAACTTGAAGATCAGTGTAATCAATCAATCGAAATACAATTTTCATCAGAGGATAGATATAAAGAGTTTACTGAACAATTTATGAATATAAATATACTATCTAATCCATCAGAATTGCTGATCAGTATGAAAGATTTGAATGAGATAGATCTTATATTTTCGTGGATTCAATCAAATTTGAAGGATATATCCAGTTTGACTTATGGAATAAAAGGGTGCGAAATCATTTATCAAGAACTGTTTCATTCAAATGACGAAGGGAGAGAGTAATATGAAAAGCCAGATTATCATGGTATTGACGAATCGATTGGTAAGAATTCAGGTAATCATTTTCCTCTCTATTGTATTAATATTTTCATTTTTACGTCTCTATGAACTAAATCATCAGTATCAAATAATGAATGAATATACTCTTACAAATATAAAAATCCATGAACAATCAAAAAATAGTCTGTTAATGGATAGTAAAATGTCACAACGAGAGTTACATGAAGATGAAAAATTATTCGTTGAGATTGATAATGCATATATAGATGCTGGAAATGCTTTTCAGAATAGAGATTACAGAAAATATATTCAATTAATGATTAAAGCTTGGGAATTAGAAGACTCTATTCGTGAAAAGTATAGGATTACGATTACAAATAAAAATACTTTAGGATCTACTGCATCTAAAAATGGAATATTATTTAAAAAGCAAACACAACAGTCAATGTTGCATTATCAACAATTAGAAGACAAAAATTTTGATGATAAGAATGTAATGAATGAATTGATAGGTATAACTGCTGTTCAGTCTTTCTTACCATTATTGGATTATAAAATTCCAAATATTTTTTTCTTACCATTCCTTTTCTTATTTACGCTAGTGATGTCTAATTCTATATTTTTATCTGATTCTAAACATAGGAGTTTATTGAATGCGAAGCCAATTAGTAATTTTAGATACATTATTCATAAAATCATGAGTAAATGGTTCGTTATATCCTTTGTACAACTTATAGCATTTTTAATTTATTTTGGAATGATTTCAATAAAAAATGGAATAGGAGATTTTACTTTAAAAACGGTGATATTTGAAAATGATACGCCTATAACTATTTCTTATTTCAGTTTGTTTCTTATAATCTTATGCTTTGTAATGTTATTGAATTTATTGATCGTAAGCTTATGTAGTTTATTAAATTTACTATTTAGTAATCAAATCTTTACATTTCTTTTTGGAATAATCGTTATATTTTTAGAAACGGTCATGAAAGTTTTAAATGTTGAAATACCGTATATTGGTTATATTCCTTCGTCTTATTTTAGTTTTGGACCAGTGATTTATGGTGGTAAAAATGAGTTTTATTTAAATGGACGCTTTTCAATGTTTCAAGGAGTATTAGTACTTGTCGTTACTAGTGTAATTTGTTTTATATTTTCAATTGTAATAATGACTTTGAAGGAAAAGAGGGAGCGTTATGAAAAAATTTTCTTCCATTAAATTAGATTATAAATATTTAGTTTCAACTGGTTACTTTATTAAGCTTCCTGCGATTCTTTTTGTTATTTTTGTATTATTGATAGGTTATAACAAATGGGTTTCTACAGAAACTCCGCAAAAGGTATTAAATACTCAATTTATGCTTATGGATGACTTAAAGGCATTACTTGCTAAAGACTACAGCTTACCAAGTAATGTTCGAGAAGAGTCGGAAATGCAAATAGCTCAAATATATCAAAACTTGTCTGAAGAAAATTTTAGTTATAAAAAGTCTGTGGTAAATTCTCAATCTAAATTCTAGTTTAGAAATCAGTTGAATTTAGTCTGAGA
>NZ_CAUUHX010000036.1:0-19301 GCF_963545075.1 uncultured Granulicatella sp. | reverse complement strand
CTTCATTCTTTACTCCATAGTCATTAGCGAAATTTTGTAAATGGTCATTGAAAAAAACTTGCCAGTCTACAGAAGTAATTTTCCCAGTAGCATCAGCATTATAACGAGTCCTGTATTTCATCACGGAATTAACAGCAGTTATTGCATTACCAGATTCAGATGAACCTCTTATACCACTGGTAATAACACTGTCTTTTTTCCCATAGTCGTTCCCCTGAGAATCAATATTATAGGCAATTTCCGCCCTGAAAGCATTATTTTTATCTAATGCTTTACCGTTACGTGGGTCGTTAGATCCTGTGTTTTCGATTGAGTTAGATTCTGATTTTTTCTCAGTGTTTTCTGCTTTTTTACCTACAGTTGGTTGTCCGTTAGTAGTGTCTACTGCTGGAGTTTCTTTTTTCTTTACAGGTTTAGCTTTTAATTTAGTGTTTACTGCAGTTACAAGTTTTTGATATGCCTTAGTCAATTCAGCTTGAGTTTGAGCATTTACAACTACTGATTTTGCAGCCTCAACTTCAGCTTTTAATTCAGAAACTGATTCTTCTGTTTTATTAGCATATTTATTCTTTGAAATATTTAATTCAATCTCAGCAATATAAGCTACTAATTTTGTTTTATCTAACGCTGGTGTTGCTACAATAGTTGGTTTTACCGTTTCTTCAACTTTCGGCTTCAATTCATCTTGCCCATCTTTTTGAGTCACAACTTCTCCTGCTTTAGGTTCTGTTACTCCTTCTTGTGCAGCATAAACCGCACCATTTCCCATAAACATTAAGTAAGATGCAATGGCTACTGATGCAGCACCAAAGCTATACTTACGAATTGAAAACTTTTGAATCTTGTTATAATTATTTTTATTATTAATTTTCTTCATAAAATTCTCCTTTACATTATTTTACCCAATATATTTTTTGTATATATAATTTAACATAAAAAAATCACAATTTCAATAATTCCTATTCGTCTTTTAACGAAAATTCACAAATTGTATAATTAAACAATCCCTGAAATTCAAATAAAAAAAAAAAAAAAAACGAGATCTATTCACAATCTACAGATTTACTTCATCAATTCACAACCTATTCTATTCACATTCTTTATCTTTAACGAATCCGGTTTATATGCGATAATCAAAGGAATAATTCTACGTTTTAATACTACAAAAATTATGTTATTTTTTGCTTTTTATTATTTATAAACTTTTGAAACATTAAATAAGAATTTTCTCAAGTTCAGATTTCAATTTGGTAAATACCCTACCTAAGCAAAAACACTAATTCTATGGTGAAAATTCAAAAATCCAAATAAAAAAACCTACACATAAAGTGTAGGCTTGATTGTTAAAATTATGCTTCTTGAGAAACAACTTCTTTTCCATCGTATTGTCCACATGATGGGCAAACATGGTGGCTTTTTCTTAATGAACCACAGTTAGGGCATGCGTTTAACCCTGGTACTTCTAATTTGAAGTGAGTACGACGTTTAGCTTTTCTAGCTTTTGATGTTTTACGTTTTGGTACTGCCATTTTGTACACCTCCTAATCAATCTTCTTTACATAAAATGCTTTTTACTTTTCAGTCTCATCGGAATCGAAGAAAGACTGTAGAGCCGCTAACCTTGGATCAATTTGTTGTTCTTTTGCAACTGTACGTCTTAAAGACAACTCATCTTGAGAAATGACTTCCCAATCTTGACCACTTGGCATTCGGTCTTCACTCAATTCCTCTGGCGATAAGACTTGTAAAGGAATTGAAAGTAAAATATGATCTTCCACAGCAGGTTGTAAATCTATCCAATCAGTTTCTAATGGAATAACAATTTCTGTTAATTCCTGTTCTTCAAATGAAGTTCCTTTTGGAATATATCGTTCAACAATTTCTATTGACAATGGCACAACCACTGGCTCTAGAGACCTGGATGAAGGAAGTGTGATATCGACAGCACAAGTAAATTGCGCAATGACTGTTTCATTTTGATAAACTAGGAAACCTTTCGCTACAGCAGGAGAAACAGCTATTATCGTATCATCACGACTCTTTAAGTTGTCCTCTACTTGCATTTCCTCTTCAAAATAAACAGGCATTCCTTGAGAATTTTCAAGTTGTTTTAATGATATTTTCACATTTTTCACCCCTAAAGCAACATAGAGAATTATACTAAGGAATCTCTTGTTTGTCAATGTTTTCTACTTGACAATTGTATATTTCTCCATCATTTTATTTTATAAGCTGATTCTACAGATTTCTGACTCAGATTGCAATCATTTTTTAGTAGCAACTTTTTCTACTACCATAAATGGTCCACCTAGTTCATTATCCCCTTCATCGAAACTTCTTTGATTCCATAAATCATCGATATCAAACCATCTACTATTTCCATTATTTTCAGGGTCTCTGACAAATGTTTTCCCATCTTGGTAGCCACTTAATACAATAGCATGAGCCCCATCTGCTGATTTTACAAAATGTCCTTGTCCAACACAAGCTAGAATAGTTTTACCTTCAACTAAAGCTTGTTTAACCTCTTCTTTCGTATTAATCACTTTATAATCAAATCCCCATGCTTTCAATGCAGCTGCTGAACCTTTTGCTCTTGTTCCTACATAACCATTTGTATTCATTGATTCAGTATTTTCACTAATCCAACGTGCAACTTCAATTGGAGTTGTATTCTCACCAAATCCATTGAAAATCATTGAAAGTGAAGTAGGTACACAGCCTGAAACAGCCATTGTAATGCCTCTTAATAATTCAGAACCCCATTGAGGATCTCTTTGGAAGTACCATGGAGTGTTTAATGGTTTAACATACTCAACCCATTTTCCAGTTCCATCTACATAATATTTTTCTGAATCGACCCATGCTTTTGTTGCCATTTTTCCATCAGCATTCAAGTAATAGTTGCCTTCCCATTGAGAACGAGCGTAGCTACCACCATTATTTAAATAATACCATGATTGATAATTTGAATCATAAATCCATTCAGCATCCGCCATTTTACCATATTGTTTTAAATAATAGTCTCCAACCCATGTTGCATTCGCATAGGCACCACTTTTTGTTAAATAATACCAACCTTTATAGAATGAATCATACAACCATTGATTAGAAAGCATTTTGCCATCCTGACCTAATTAGTAATCTCCAACCCAAGCATTTTTAACGATTTCTCCATTTTCAGAAAGATAATACCAAGCTCCTTCTTTTTCATTAAAAATCCTTTCTTTTGTAATCAGAGTACTATTTTTATAATACTTGCCTTCTTTTAATTCGATATTTTTTCCAACGACTAATTTTTCTTTTGGTACTTGAACCGTTTTTCTCACTTGTTCTTTAGTCGTTTTATTTTCTTTTAATTCAGCTTTTAGTTCTTTAGATTCTTCTTTAACTTCTTTATATTGTGGAATTTCTTTTGTTAATTTGTTTTCTACCACTTCTTTTAAGTTTGCTGGCTTTTCTTCAATTGTTGCTAACTTGTTTGTTTCAACATTTTTAATTTCTTCAGCAAATACACTTGAAATTGGAAGTAAACCTAGACCAAGTAATGCTACTACTTTTTTCTTCATTCACTTTTATCCTTTCTTTCGCACTATTTCATTATAATAGGCATAAACTGCCCAGCAGATAAATACCCAGATGGATTCATTATATCATAAATGTTATCAAATTTCTTTTGTAATTCTAATGAAGGATGAGCATAATTTGTAATAAATTCTGTTTCTTCTTCTCGTAAAGTTTTTAAATATTCTCTTCCTATTTTGGTAAATCCTAAAACAGTTACTTCTTTTGGTTCACGAATACTTTCAAAATATTGTGTCAGTTGCTCATTTGTGATTCCTAATAACACATATAAGCATAAGCGTTGTAATCTTGCCCAAGTCCAGCGTTTATTTTTCAATAATTGAATAAAATCATAAAAAGAATTTGCTTGAGGCAGGCATTTTTTGAACCGATATTCAATTCCTTCATCCATTTGATAGATACTTCTTAATTCTTCCACACTACTTCGTTCTATTTGGTATTTTAACAATGTCCAATATTGTTCCAAGCCATTTCGATATTCATTTGAAGATACTTCTTCTAAATAAGGTAATTGAACATATAGTTTTGAATTTCTTTCAGACTTTAATAGTTGCTTCCGTAATGCAGTTCCGCTAGCAAACTGTCCTTCTAGTAAAACCTCATCCAAATGTCCATTTCCCATTCGTTCAATCGTTAAGAATTTCATTGGTAGATTTCTAGACAAAATTTCTTTTACATAGGCAAATCCTAATTGTTGATTTGGCTGTTGCATCAATCGATAGAGTGGGCTATTTTCTCCAAAATTTTCTTTTACAACAAGCGAGAGTCGATTCGCATAAGTGAGTGATTTCATTTCATCATTCGTGACGTGTTCTTTGATTCGTGTTTGTAAGGTATTCCATTCTTCAAATGCTACTTGATAATCAACGGATGTATCTTCAACCCCAAAAGCAATTTCCTGACATTTTGCAGCATGCAAAATACCAACGCCCCCAGCTGCAAACCAATCTGTGGCTTGTGTGCTTGAAAGTGTTGGTAATTCTAATATTAGATCTGCTCCATTTTCTAGAGCCATTTTTGCACGATGCCATTTATTCTCAATGGCTGGTTCTCCTCTTTGAACGAAATTCCCACTCATCGCAACAACAATGACAGCTGCATCTGTTTGCTTTCGAATTTGTTCGATTTGATAATGATGACCTTTATGAAATGGATTATACTCTGCAATAATTCCACAAGCTTTCATTTAACCCCTCATTTCAATGCAATAAAAAACCAACGTGGAGAAGTTTCTTCCACTTCTGATTCACCAAAATTGGCTTTTATCCATACTTTTTTAAACCCTACCATTTCAAGCGCTTCTTGATACCATTCCATCGGGAAAGTTTGTTCCACATGCACTTCTTGAAAATGCTCAAATAACGATTTACTCGTTTGAGATTCGTCACGGACAAACATATCGATGACATGTTCCACACTTCCGGGTTCCTCTAATTCATAACTTTGCCATAAAAATGCTAAATTTTCACTTGTATAATGATATTGATATCCTGGAAATACTTCTTGCATTTGATATAGAGAATGCACATCAAATAAAAACAAACCATCTTCTTCTAAATGCTCGTAAACAGTTTTAAAGACTTTAATAGTATCTTCAAACTCCGTTAAATAACAAAGTGAATCAGAATATAATGTAATGGCATCATATGTCTCTAATCCATCTAAATCACGCATATCTTTTTGAACCCAATCAATACTTGGATAATCTTGTTGATATTTTTCTTTTGCAATATCTAACATTTCGCTAGATAAATCAACACCAGTCACTTGATAGCCTGCCTCTGTAAGAAGCGTAGAAACTTCACCCGTTCCACAAGCTAATTCCATGACTTTTTGAATGTTTCGATCCGTATACCTGTTAAAAGCGTCTTTTGTAAACTCCACCCACAATTGGTATTGTTCATGATCCATTACTTCATCATATACATGTGCAAAGGTTTGATAGGTCATTCTTTTTCACTCGCAATATTCACGATTGGTGCATCATTCCATAATTTTTCTAAATTATAATATTCACGGTCTTCATAATAGAATACATGTACAATAACATCATTTAAGTCCATTAAAATCCAACGTGCATTATCTTTTCCTTCGATGCTTTTTACTTCAAAGCCTTCTTTATGTACTTCTTCTTCAATCGCATCTACAATCGCTTGTACTTGTTTTTCATTTTTCCCATGAGTGATGACAAAGTAATCTGCCACAGGTGTTAAGTGTCCCACTTCTAATGCAACGATTTCTTGCGCTAATTTATCATCTGCTGCTCTTAATACTACATCTAATAATTGTTTACTACGATTTTCTGTCATAAGTTTCCTCTTTCTATTACTAAATAATTATACACTTCTAATGTTCCAGGATATATATATACTTCTTTTTCAATTAAATACTGCAAAGTATGTCTTACTAAATATCGAACTGCTTCATCAATATTATGATGAGCAATCACTCTTGCTTCTTCTACTCCTGGATAATTTCTTCCATCTTCAATGGCATCTGCTACAAATAAACATTTGGATAATAGAGTCATTTTAGTTCCACCAATCGTATGTTCACGAATAGCGTCTAAAATTTCTTCATCTTGAATTTCTAATTCATCTTTTAAAATTTCTGCACCTACTGGTCCATGTAAAATTTCAGAAGATTGATTTTTAAGTTGTTCTGACAACTGTTTTTTGACCACTAATTCTTGTAATTCTTCTAAGGGTCTTTCCTTTGCATAATCATGAATTAATGCTGCTAAAGAAGCTTTTTTAACATCTGCTCCATATAATGTCGCTAATTCAATGATTTTCTTTTCCACTCTTAAACAATGGTCAAATCTTCTTTGACTCATTTGAGAGCGAACTTGATGTAAAATTTTTTCACGACTCAAAGAAGAATAAGGAGAAAAATCTAAACCTGTCATTCTTGATACAGTCCTTTCTCAAAAATATATTCTTCTACACTTTCTGGAACAAGGTATCGAATACTTTGTCCCCATAACACATTTTTACGAATTTGTGTTGAACTAATTTCCATTTGAGGCGCTTCAATCCATAATACTGGATATGGAGTTTCTTTTGGATAACCTGGACGACAAACTCCTACAAATTGAACTTCATGAACTAACTCATCAATACGATGCCAAGTTGGTAAATAATCTACCATATCGCCACCAATAATAAAGTAATAATCCACATCCGGATTTTTTTCTTTTAAGAGTTGAATCGTATCAAAACTATAACTTTTTTCTGGGCGTTCTAATTCAATCGTTTCAAGTTCAAAATGGTAATTATCTCGTATCGCTAATTGCGTCATTTCTACTCGATAATTGGCATCTATCGTCTTCTTTTCATCTACATGAGGTGGAATATGGCTCGGCATAAAATAGATTTTATCTAAATTCAATTGAACTCTAGCTTGCTCTGCCATAATCAAATGTGCTACATGAGGAGGATTAAAACTTCCTCCTAAAATTCCAACACGCTTTTGTTTTCCACTAAAATCATTTTGTTTTACTTTTGGACAAAGCTTGATGGATTGCATCATATTATCGCCCTCTTTTTACAAATTCTGCAAATCGAATCGAAATATCACGATTTTTTGGATTTCTAGCTTGTTTATATAATACAATTGTATGACCAATCACTTGAATAATCGTGCTACCTGTTTGTTCTGCTAATACTTCAGCAGCTTCCTGAGGTTCTTCCATTGTATTTTGTAATAAACTCACTTTAATTAATTCACGTTTTTCAATCGCAAATTGGATTTGTTGAATCATTTCTTCACTTAAACCGCCTTTTCCAATTTGAAAAATCGGTTTAATACTATGTGCTTCTTTTTTGAAAAATTGTCTTTCTTTTCCTTTTAATTCCAATCCAATCCCTCCTTCTTATATAATTGATGGACGTTTAATAACATCTACTTCTTTCGGACTCCAAACTTCAATGGTTCCTGGTTTTTGAATCGTTACCCATCCTAAACCTGCAATTACAATATCTGATTTTTCTTTTACTGAAAAGACTGTCTTCTGTAAAGCTGGATATTGTTTCACATTATCTCCTGTAGGAGGTGTTAAAATCGTCCCATTATGTCTTGCATAAAAGTCATCTGCTTTTTCTAATTTTGTACGATGCAATTCAATCGTTTGTGGAGTGTAGAATGTTAAAGAATTTCTTTCTCCTTTTGTATAATCCACTCGTACAAGTCCACCAATAAAAATCGTTTGTTCTGCATTTAATTGGAAAGTTTTTGGTTGTAATTCCTTTTGAGGTAATACCTTTTTCACTTCTTTTTCTGCTAAATAATGAGCGATTTGATGACGGTGAATAATCCCCGGTGTATCAATTAAACTTGATTTTTCATCAAACGGAATATCAATTTGTCCTAATGTAGTTCCTGGGAATTGAGAAGTTGTAATCACATCTTTTGTTCCACCAATACTTTGAATTAATTTATTAATCAAAGTAGATTTCCCTACATTTGTTACCCCTACTACATAGGCATCTTTTCCTTGGCGATATTCATTTATTTTATCCAATAATTCGTCAATTTGAATGCGTTTATTCGCACTCACTAAAATTGTATCGACTGGACGAATACCATATTCTTTTGCAAAACGTTCAATCCAGTTTTTCAAACGATTACGATTCACTGATTTTGGATATAAATCCACTTTATTAGCAACGAATAATACTGGATTATCTCCAATAAAACGTTTCAAGCCCGAAATCATACTGCCATATAAGTCAAATAAATCGACCACATAAACAACTAGTGCATCTTCTTCTGCAATCGAAGATAACATTTTTAAGAAATCATCATCACTTAAAGAAGCAGGTTGTAATTCATTATAATTTCTAAGTCTAAAACAACGTTGACAATAAACGGGTTGTTCTTGTTCTAACATTTTTGTCAATACACTTGTAGGAGTATAGCCGATTTCTTCATGATTTTCTGTTTGAATCGTTGCGCCACATCCCATACAAAAGTAGTGGTTTTCAGTCATGGATATCCTCCTCCCATTTCTCTGAGTAATTTTTCCCGTATATCATAGTTAAGATTAAATTTTCAAAAAATCGATTGATTCTTGTTTTCTTAGCATCTGATAACTTTAAAGGTTTTACAAGTATTGTTTGAATACCAAACGTTCCTGCACCTAAAATATCTGTCAATAATTGATCTCCAATCATCACAATTTCTTCTTTTGTTGCAGTCGTTTGCTTCAACGCTTCTTTGAATCCTTTATGCAGTGGTTTTAATCCTGGAAAGACATACGGAACTCCTAATTGTTCTGCAACTCTCTCAATACGATGTTTTCGATTATTGGATACTAAAATGATTTCAATACGGTTCTCTTTTAATTGTTGAACCCATGCTTGTAATGTATCATTTGTATCTAATTCATCCCAATCCACTAATGTATTATCAATATCTGCAAAAATTGTTTTGATCGATTGTTTCTTTAAAAACTCAATGGAAATGGATAAATAATCTTTAATAAACCACGTTGGTGTTAGTTTAATGGACATATTTCTCCTCTATCTTTATTATCTTTTCTCAACTCGAACGCCTACTTGATCGACGGTTAATACTTGAATGTTATAGTTTCCTAATTCACTTGGCAAATGTTCTTGTAAATACTCCACAATAGTTGTTGACTTATCTTTTGATGATAAAACCATCACCGTTGGGCCTGCGCCACTTAAGTACGTACCAATCGCTTCTTTTTCTTTTGCAAGCTTACGTACCGGTGTTAAAAACGGAATTAATGTTTCACGATATGGCTCATGGAATAAATCTTTTTCTACAATTCTAGAAACATTTTCCCAATCTTCTTGCCATAGTGCTGCAACTAATACATTCGAACGACTACTTGCTTGTACCGCTTTTGAATATACAAATTCACTAGGAAGAACTTGTCTACTTGCTTTTGTTGATAATTCAAAATCTGGAATTAACGCAATTCCTTGAACATCCGAGTGAATTTCCTTTTGTAAATAATCTACTTTTTGACTTTCTTCATCATAAGTTGCAACGACTAATCCACCTAAAATAGCAGGCGCTACATTATCTGGATGTCCTTCTAATTTTGTTGCCCACTCAACTTTTTGTTGTGGAGTTAAGTTTAATTTCCCTAATTGATTGGCTAATTCGATTCCTGCAACAATCGCACTAGAACTACTTCCTAATCCTCTTGTCATTGGAATATCACTTTCACACACTAAATGGTGAGGTTGTAATGTTGGGCAAACTGCTAGAGCTGTCTCGATAATTAAATTCTCTTCATTTGTTGGTACAGCTTCTCCAAATGGATGCTCAATTTTCCATTCACTACTTGGTTCTACAACTGTTAATGTTAAATATAAATCAACTGCAATCCCAATGGAATCAAATCCTAGACCAATATTGGCAGTTGTTGCGGGTACAATAATTTTCATTTTTATGCCTCCAATACTGGATAGATTCTAACAGCTTTTACGCCATCTACTTGTTGATATGCGGAAACTTTTTCTTCTAACTCAGCTACTGAAATTTGAGTGAATCGTGTTAATACTGCTTGATTTGGTAACGCAACACCGTCAAATTCTTCTGGTTTACTTGTTTCAATAACAACAGCATAGTCTTTTAATGGAGCTGTCGTTGTATGAACTTTCGTTGCTTCCGTTAATGGTTCAAATGGCACTACTTTTGCATTACGATTTTGTTGTGTTGCAATCATCATGACATCAGCTACTACACTTGTTGCAGTTGGGTGTGAACCTGCTCCTTTTCCGTATAATAAAATTTCTCCTAGTGCATCTCCTGTTACTGAAATGGCATTATTTTCATAAGCAACTTGAGCTAATAAGTGGTTTAAACTTACAAAATAAGGACGAACTTCTAAGTAAACTTCCTCACCATTTGCAACAACACTTGCTAATAATTTGATTGTGTAACCGGCAAGTTTAGCTAATTGTAAATCTGTATTAGTGACTTGTGTAATTCCTTTTTTAGGAATTGCATCGAATGAAACATTTGTTCCAAATGCTAATCTTGTTAAAATGATTAATTTATAAGTAGCATCATAACCTTCCACATCACTTGTTGGATCTGCTTCGGCAAAACCTTTTTCTTGAGCTGTTTTTAACACTTCTTCATAAGATAATCCTTGTTGACTCATAGAAGTCAAAATGAAGTTCGTTGTTCCATTTACAATTCCGTAAATCGATTCTACTTCATTACTTGCAACATGTTCTACTAAAGGACGTAATACAGGAATTCCGCCCCCAACACTTGCTTCATAATATAAATACACATTATTTTCTCTTGCGATTTGAGATAATTCAACCCCATGTTTTGCTAGTAAATCTTTATTCGCTGTTACCACATGTTTTCCAGATTCTAAAGCTTTTTTTACACAATTAAACGCAAAATCTACTCCACCTAAAACTTCTACAATAATAGAAATTTCTTCATCATTTAAAATGTAGTCTACATCCGAAGTAAATGTAATTCCTGGAATTTTATCCGCAAAAAGTTCTGGTTCTTTTACAAGAGCTTTTTCAATTTGTAGAGAAACTCCTGTTTTCTTTTCAATTACTTCTTGATTTTTGGTTAAAATATGATAAACTCCACTTCCAACTGTTCCAAATCCTAATAAACCAATTTTTTCTACTTTCATTGTAATCCCCACTTTTTCTTATGTATAAATATTGAAAAACCACAGCACACATTTTATAGGCGCCGTGGTTTATCACAAAGTCATTAATCTTGTAATAGTTCAAAAATTTCAATTGCGACTAAATCAATATCATCAAATTGGAATGTTTGTTTTGTCTCACAATCTTCTAACTCAAAGCTATCCGCTTCTTGATTAAATGTCACAACACATTTTTCAACACCATCTTTTTCAAAACGACGAATTTCAATATCCGTGCTTTGATCCGCCATTGTTTGTAGACGTTGCACAATCGCAACTAGTTGTGAAGGTTTCATGTTGCTTTACCCCTTTCAGCTTTCTTAATTTCTATTCTACCATAAATCTTTTTTAGATTATATGAAAATCCCTTTAAAAAACATACTTTTTTATAAATTTATTCAGGAAGTGTCCAATATAAGTGGATAAGTGCTTGTGTTCCTAAATCTCCAAATCCATCATCACAAACCGTTTCGTATAATTTTCTGGCTTGTAAGGTTGCTGGTAAAAACAATCCCATTCTTTCAGCTTCGTCTATTGCAATTCGTAAATCTTTTAAGAAATGTTTTGCAAAAAATCCTGGACTATAATCTTTCTTCAAAATTCTTGGGCCATAATTCGACAATGACCAGTTAGCTGCACTTCCTGCTCCAACCGTTTGAAGTACTTTTTCTAAATCTAATTCAGCAGCTTTTGCATAAACTAACATTTCAACTAAGCCTGTCATTGTTCCAGCAATCATAATTTGATTTGCCATTTTAGTATGTTGACCAGCTCCATTTGTTCCTTGTAAGGTAATTGTTTTTGAAAAAGTCTCTAAAATAGGACGTACTTCTTCTAAAACAGACTCCTTACCGCCAACCATTGTGGACAACATTCCATTCTTAGCACCTAAATCTCCTCCAGAAACTGGAGCATCTAGCGCCTCACAAGAAAAGTTTTCAGCTTCTTCTGCAATTTTCTTTGCTAAAGAAGGCGTACTTGTTGTTAAATCAATGAGTATAGTACCTTTTTGTAAGCCTTTAAAAATCCCCTGTTCTCCAAAATAAACTTCCTCAACATCTGTTGGATAACCTACAATCGTTAATACAACATCAGATTGACTTGCAACTTCTTTTGGAGTATTTGCCCATTTAGCTCCAGCATCGATTACTACTTGCGCTTTTTCTTTTGTTCGATTATATACTGTAACTGGATAACCGGCATTCAATAAGTGCTTCACCATAGAAGAACCCATCACGCCTGTTCCGATAAATCCTATTTTCTTCATTCTTCAGTCTCCTTATCATCGTCATAGATTTTGAAGAAATTCATCTTTTCTAACCAAGTTTTCGTATTTTCTTTATCGTGTTGATACGTATCAATTGCATCTTCATAAAAAGCTTCTACTCTTTTAGCAAATGTTACAGAAGAAATTTCTTCTAACAATTGATTTTGTAATTCCTGAACTTGACTAGAAGATTGTTTACTACATTCTAAATAAGCTAATACACTTGAAGCAATATCTTCATCTTTTTCAAATAGCATTCCTAATTCTGGTTTGGTAATAAATTGTTGCAAATAATCATTTTTCTTTGCAATAACTGGAATTTTATTGACTAAAGCTTCTAAATAAGTCAATCCTTGGCTTTCAGACTCAGAAGCATTTACGTATAAATCAGCCATTTGATAATATTGAGATACATGTTGATGCTCTACCTCACCTGCAAATTGTACATATGGAGCAATTCCTAATCTTTCCACTTGTTTTTCCAGTTTTTCTTTTTCTGGACCTCCACCAACAATACAACATTTTACTGAAGCATCTCTTTCTAAAATAGTAGGCATTGCATCTAATATTGCCGCAATATTTTTTTCTTTCGATAAACGACTTAAGGATAATAAGACTTTATCCTCTTTTGTGTATCCAAGCTTTTCACGTAATTCTTCTGCAACTTGTGGTTTGATTTCTGGAATTTCAACACCTGTTGGAATGACACGAACTTCTTGGTTCACTCCATAAGATAATAATTTATCTTTTGTCATTTGACTTGGCGCAATCACTCCACGAGTTTGATTACAAAAGTTTTTTGAAATATATGCCACATGACTTGGTCTTAAAATTTTTCCATTTGCAATATAGTGTAAGTATTTTTCATACATTGTATGATAAGTATGGATTGTTGGAATTCCAAGCATTGCTCCTAAAATTTTTCCAAGTAATCCTAAACTAAATTCTGTTTGAGTATGGATAATATCTAATTCATATTCTTGAGAAACTTTATAAGCTTCAATAAAGCCTTGAACGGCAATTCTTCTTTCTTTAAATGAAAACAATGGAATACTTCCTAAGCGAACGATATTCCATTCTGGCATCGTAGCATTTGGATCGGTTGTTGTAAAAATAATAACCGTATGTCCGAGACGTTCTAATTCTTCTTTCAATACTCGTACAGACGTAGCAACACCACTTACTTGAGGGAAATAGGTGTCTGTAAAAATCCCTACTCGCATAAGTTCCTCCTTAAATATCTCTATATGATCTTTTTATTCGTTCTAATTCTTTCACACGTATCTCTATTATATACGATAGTCCAATATCTGTCACGAAGTACAAGAAAATATAATACAAACCAAAGACTTCCCATAGTAACTCTATAACCACAAAAGATCGTTACCATATCAATCTACTATTTTCAATCAATATTTTTACCATTTTCACCCTTACTTTGATCATCACTTTGACCATCATAATTGCGATTAAACAAAGTAACAATCACTCGGGTCAAAAAATCATAAATAAACGCCTTTCCTATGACACCAAACAAAGATTTCCCATAGTAGCTAAAGTAATAAAAGCCTGTTTGGCTTTTATTACGGGAAAAATCGAGACCAAGGCTCGATTTTTAGCAATGAGACAGCTCTGCTGGCTGCTTGCGTCCCAGCTACTATACCCAGGGAAGTCTATTAAAAAATATTAATACAAAATATTATTTCTAACCTCCTCTACTACGAAAAATCATGAAACCTCGCCTCTCCTATGACACCAAACAAAGACTTCCCATAGTAGCTAAAGTAATAAAAGCCGATTTGGCTTTTATTACGGGAAAAATCGAGACCAAGGCTCGATTTTTAGGCATGAGACCGAAGGGCTGCTGCCGTCCCCAGCTACTATCCCTAGGGAAGTCTATTAAAAACTTTAATAACTAAAAAAACTCTCCAAGTTCCCCACCGGAATCTCAAAGAGTTAACAAATCAAAATTTCTTAAAAATTATTTTACAGCCTCATAACGACGAGCTACTTCATTCCAATCAACTACATTCCAAAATGCAGTAATATAATCAGGACGACGGTTTTGGTAGTTTAAGTAATAAGCATGTTCCCAAACATCTAAACCTAAAATTGGAGTTTTACCATCTGTTAATGGGTTATCTTGGTTTGGAGTAGAAACTACTTCTAATTCACCATTTGAAACAACTAGCCAAGCCCAACCTGAACCAAAACGAGTTGCTGCTGCTTGAGAGAATGCTTGTTTGAATGCATCAAATCCACCGAATTTTTTATCGATTGCTGCTGCTAACTCACCAGTAGGTTGACCTCCACCATTTGGTGAAATTACAGTCCAGAATAAGCTATGGTTTGCATGTCCACCACCATTGTTGCGAACAGCTCCACGAATATCTTCTGGTACAGATGCTAAGTCTGCTACTAATTCTTCCACGCTTTTTTCAAATAAAGCTGGGTGTTTTTCTACAGCTGCGTTTAAGTTTGTTACATAAGCATTGTGGTGCTTATCATGGTGGATTTCCATTGTTAAAGCATCCACGTGAGGTTCTAATGCAGAGAACTCATACGCTAATTTTGGTAATTCATAAGTCATAATTAATTCCTCCTATATAGTACAGTTATAAGTACTGTTTGATATTTAAAGGATAACACTCTTTCATATGTAAACGCAATTTTTTTGCTTACAATTTTATGATATTTCTATCAATAAAATGTTCTCTTTTTAAAATCCATTAAAACTATGGTATAATAACATCGCTTCAAATTAGATTATAGAAAAGAGATGAATACATGAAATTTACAGATTATCAATTACAACCATTTTTACAAACGGCATTAGAAAAATTATCATTTTCTACTCCAACTAAAATTCAAGAAAAAATTATTCCTTTATTATTAAAAGGAGAATCTGTTATTGGTCAATCGCAAACAGGAAGTGGAAAAAGTCACAGTTTCTTATTACCGCTAATTCATAAAATCGATCCAAATAAACAAGAATTACAATTAGTTATTACCGTTCCAAGTCGTGAACTAGCAGAACAATTAGTTCGAGTAACTGCTCAATTAATTGAAGAAGCTCCTACTCCAATTTTATTAGAAAAATGTGTTGGAGGAACAGATAAACTTCGTCAAGTTCAAAAATTACAACAAACGGCTCCTCATATTGTCATTGGAACTCCAGGAAGAATTTTTGATTTAATGCGAGAAAATGCTCTACTTGTTCAAACAACAACGATGATGGTAGTCGACGAAGCAGATATGACGTTTGACTTAGGATTTTTAGAAACAGTCGATGAAATTGCTTCAAGAATGCCGAAAGAGTTACAAATGTCCGTATTTTCTGCAACAATTCCAGATAAAATTAAACCATTCCTTAAAAAATATCTTGGAAATCCTAAAATTATTCATGTTGAAAATAAACAATTAGTTTCTCCAACGATTACGAATCAATTATTAGTAACGAAAACACAAAATCCTTTAGAAGTTCTATTTGAATTAATTACATTAGGGCATCCATACTTAATGCTAATTTTCGTCAATACAAAACAAAAAGCGGATGAAGTGACAACATTTTTACGTGAGAAAAGTTTAAAAGTCGCTACTATTCATGGAGATATTCCTGCTCGTGAACGTCGTCGTGTGATGAAGCAAATTCAACAAATGGAATATCAATATGTAGTAGCAACAGATTTAGCTGCTCGAGGAATTGATATTGAAGGTGTTTCTCATGTCATTAACTTAGAAATTCCTAGTGAATTAGAATTTTTCATTCACCGTGTTGGTCGTACTGGTCGAAATGGATTAGAAGGACAAGCTATCACTTTCTACACACCTAACCAAGAACAAGCGATTCAAACACTTGAAGCAAAAGGAATTTCTTTTGAAACAATGGAATTAAAAAATGGCGAATTAGTAGAAAGTTATGACCGTTCTCGCCGTGAGAAAAGAAAAAACACCCAAAGTTCTGACTTAGATCCTCGCTTAAAAGGAATGATTAAAAAAGCGAAAAAACATGTCAAACCTGGTTACAAGAAAAAACTAACTCATGAAATTAAACAAAAACAAAGAATTGAACGTAAAAAACAAAATCGTCAATCTGCAAGAAAGAAAAATTCTAAATAATAACAAAAAGCTGGAGAACAAAAAATTCTCCAGCTTATTTTATAGTGGTCGATTATTTTTCAAAAATTCTCGAATGCCTAGCACCCAATTAAAGGAAGTTGCTAAAAAGATAAATTCTCCAGGTCCGATAAAACGAATTCCTAGTAAATCAATCATCGTATAAATTAATACAGGCAAAACAGCTGCACCTAGAACTACTTGCCAACCAATCGGTTTAGGGAAACGGATAAAGACTTTCATAAATAATACAGCTATCACTTTTACTAAGAAAGAAACAATCCATAAAATAATGAATAAGTAAACAGTGTTAAATAGGAAATACATAATAAAAACAATCAGTAAACTTAACCAAATATTTTTTTGAAAAGTACTAGCAATATCTTTGAAAAATGATTTATTCAAATTTTCTAACTGACTTAACTCAATTTTTTGATGATTAATATTCGTTTCTAAATAAAATCCATCTTTTAATAAGGCAAATACGGGAACTGTTGAAGATATTTCATTTAATAAATCTTCACTAGTTGTTTTTCCACTTTCATCAAAAACAAAAATTAAACTATCTGTCTTATAAACAAATCCCTTATTTTTTTCTTGAGTGATTAATTGCTGATTTTTCACTTCAAATTCTGGTAATTGTTGACTAATTTCTACTAAATCATTCCCTAACGATTGAAATAATCCAGCCATTTGAATCATACCTGGCAACATTAATAATAGTGTTAATAAGAAAAATACACGTTTTGAGGACTTCATTGGTTTTACAATAATTTTCCATAATTGTGTTGGGTTGAAAATTGCTATCCTCAAAAATTCTTTTATGGTCATTTGATACACTCCTACAAATTGAACTATTGTGTTTAATCTAACATATTTTACTTCCTACATGCAAGAAATGCCTTTTATTTCAGTCTTATCTTTCCTTTTCAAAATTAAATTTCAGTTTCAGTTCAATTATTAGACATTTTGCCCTTTATATTTTACACTGGAAAAGAAATCTGAACTAGGAGGCATTCATTATGCAAGAACAAAAAGTATTAATTACTTTTTTTGGTGCAACAGGGGATTTAGCAAGTCGTAAACTATACCCAGCACTATTTCGTTTATTTCAAAAAGGGTTCATCCGCAATAATTTTGCGGTAATTGGTACAGCACGTCGTGAATGGACTGACGAACATTTTCGTGAAGTTGTCGTAAAATCTGTCCAAAGTTTAACAGAAGATGTCAATCAAGCAGAAGAATTTGCTAGTCACTTCTACTACCAAGCACACAATGTAACTGATACTCATCACTATGTCGTATTAAAAGAATTGTCTGAAAAATTAGACCAACAATATGGTATCGAAGGAAATAGAATTTTCTACTTAGCAATGGCTCCTTCATTTTTCGGTACAATTACTCAGCATTTAAAAGACGAAGCTTTATTAACAGATCATGGCTATAACCGTTTAATTATTGAAAAACCATTCGGTAAAGATTATGAATCTGCTCAAATTTTAAACGAACAATTACGTCATTCATTTGATGAAAATCAAATTTATCGTATCGACCACTATTTAGGAAAAGAAATGATTCAAAACATTACTGCTGTTCGTTTTGCAAACCGTGTATTCGAAACAATGTGGAATCGTGATCATATCGATAATGTTCAAATTACACTCGCTGAACAAGTAGGTGTTGAAGAACGTGGTGGATATTATGAAACAAGTGGCGCTTTAAGAGATATGGTTCAAAACCATATTTTACAAATTTTAGCATTAGTCGCTATGGAGCCACCTCAATCATTTGAGGCAGTTCGTCAAAATAAAATTAATGTGTTAGAACAATTACGTCACTACTCACCAGACGAAGTTGCTAAAAATTTTGTTCGTGGACAATATGGTCCTTCTTTAGACAACACTTTACCTGGTTACCGTCAAGATCAAAATGTTTCAGACGATTCTAATATGGAAACTTATGTAGCTGGTAAAGTCTTTATCGATAATGAGCGTTGGAAAGATGTTCCATTTTATGTTCGTACAGGTAAGAGTTTAAATTCTAAAACAACTGTCATCGACGTTGTCTTTAAAGAAGCTGATTCACCATTATTTGAACATGAAACAAAAGGTAAATGCCCTTCAAACCGAATTTCTATTCATATTACTCCTAAAGAAGGCTTCTGCTTTGTTATCAATTCAAAGGCTGTTGGAAATTCATACGGATTACAAACAAGTCATTTAGAAAAAATCTTTGATAAGAATTTTGGCTTAAGCAGTCCTGAAGCATACGAACGTTTAATTTTAGACTGTATGGAAGGCGATATGACGAACTTCACTCATTGGGAAGAAGTTGCTGCATCATGGAAATTTGTAGATCGTATTCGCCAAGCATGGGATGCTGAGTCATCTGTACAATTCCCTAATTATCCTGCAGGTTCATCTGGACCACAAGAAAGTTTTGACTTATTAGCTCAAGACGGACGTTGTTGGGTACAAAAATAGATATAATAAAAAGAGTTAGAGGATAACCCCTAACTCTTTTTTATTGAGCTAATATAATACTGTCCAAATACTACTTCAGTCAAGTCTCATCTTTAACGCTCTCTCGTGTAGACACGTAAAGAACGAAAGACTTGGAAAAGTTGAGACCCTAGGCTAAACTTTTAGCCAAGAGACTAACACAGTGAGG
>NZ_CAUUHX010000035.1:0-19517 GCF_963545075.1 uncultured Granulicatella sp. | reverse complement strand
ATATATTATCATAGGTGTTTTTCTCTGTCAACAACTTTTTTAAATTATTTTTAAACGCTTTAAAAGCGAACGTTCGTTAACAGTGTTTATAATTTACCATAGCTTTTTGTACTTTGCAAGTCTTTTTTACAACTTTTTTTATATTTTTGACTCCAATAAAAAAGACTGTAGTCTTGAACTACAGCCCTTTCCTATTATTGCACATTTCCTGAAGAAATCACTTTTCCATTGCTCACAATTTTATAGTTACCTGTTGGATGTGAATTACTTAGTGTGAATGTTAAATTCACTGTAGTATCCTCAGTTATTTCTAATGTATTATACACATTAGAAATTTGATTTTTTGCATCTTCGATATATATCGAGATTTTATTTGGCGTTTTCTGCCCGTTATTTTGTCCATTTTTTTGATATGGAATTGTAATTTGTTTTGTCACAGTGTGATCTTTTTTACCTTTTGACAATACAATTGTAAGTGCAGTTCCTTTTTTCACTTCTGCTCCTTCTCTTATTGATTGTCTAATTACTGTATCTGCTGTTGCTTCATTTTCTTCTTCAGTAATAGTTAATGCTAAATTATTTGAATTTGCATATTCAATGGCTCCTGCTCTTGTATAACCTGTTAAGTTTGCCATTTTAATAGAGCTTTCTCCTTTACTAACTACTAATGTAATGACAGGATTTTTTCCCTCTACCTTTTGATTAGGAGCAATACTTTGAGAAATTACTTTTCCAGATTCAACACTATCAGAATTTTCTTCTTGTTTTTCTACTGTAAATCCTAATTTTTTCAATTCATCTCTAGCAGCTTCATATGTTTTATTACGATAATCTTTCATCGTAATGGCTTCTTTTCCTGTACTTACTTTAATTGTAATTTTTGATTTTTCTTTTACAGTACTTCCAGCTTTTGGATTTGTTTCAATGACTTTTCCACTTTCAATCTCATCTGATTTCACTTGGATTACATCTGTAACATTCAATTTGGCATCTGCTAATTTTGTTTTAGCGGCAGCTTCCGTTAAATTCGTTACATCTGGTACTTGTACTTCTTTTGGACTAGACTGCAAGAATACAAAAGCCATAATTCCAATAATTGAAATCAATAAAAGAAGAAACAACCACGGCCATTTACGTCTCTTTTTAACTGGTTTCTCTTCATCCATTTCTACAACTGGTATTTCTTTACTCGTTTGAATTGGTTTAACTTTTTGTGTATGAATTGGTGTTAGTACTTTTGTTTCTCCTGAAAAACTTGCCGGTACAAATTTCTTTTCATATAGTCTCGTAGAATCTAAACAAGTTTTCAAATCTTGAAACATTTCATAACAACTCTTATAACGATGCATTGGATCTTTTGCAGTAGCTTTTAAAACTATATTTTCTAAGCTTTGAGGAACCATTGCAGTTGGATTTACTATCGTTGGTAATGGTTCTTGGAAATGTTTCAATGCAATGGATACTGCAGACTCTCCATCAAAAGGAACTTTTCCTGTTAATAGTTCATATAACACAATCCCTAAAGCATAAATATCTGTTTGAATGGTCGCCATACCACCTCTTGCTTGTTCTGGTGATAAGTAGTGTACTGACCCCAGTAATGTATTCGTTTGAGTTAAAGATGTATCTGATAATGCAACCGCAATTCCAAAGTCTGTTATTTTAACATTTCCTTCTTTATCAATTAAAATATTTTGTGGTTTAATATCTCGGTGAATAATGCGATTTTGATGTGCAGCTGCAATCGCTGAAACAATTTGCATCATAATACGAACAGCTTCAATTGGATGTAAAGCACCTTTTTGTCTTACATAATCTTTTAAATCTGTTCCTTCGACATATTCCATCACAATATAATTCATTTCTTGTGATTGCCCAACATCGTATACACCTACAATATTTGGGTGAGTTAGTTGAGTAGCTGATAATGCTTCTCTTCTAAACCTTCTCATTGCATCATCATTTTGACGAAAATCTAATCGTAATACTTTAATGGCAACTAATCGATCTAAAATTAAATCCTTTGCAAGGTAAACCGCAGCCATTCCGCCAGTTCCAATTAAAGATTTAATTTTATAACGTCCATTTAATGTTCTACCAGCTTCTAGCATTAGGCTTCCTCCTCTCTAAGGTAAATTTTTGCAATCGCAACTGTTATATTGTCACGACCACCTGACTCATTAGCTGCTTGTACAGCTTTTTCCACTTGTTGTTCCAAATCTGAATAATGATTTAAAACATTTCTTATTTCTTCTAATGACAACATATCGCTGAGCCCATCACTACATAATAATAAGATATCCTCGTCTTTAACAGTCATTCTGACAAAATCAATTTCGACAGCTGAAGTTACTCCTAATGACTGTGTCACGATATTTTTATTGGGATGATTTTCAGCTTCTTCAGGAGTGATCTCTCCAGATTTCAATAATGCATTCACTAAGCTTTGATCTTCCGTTAATTGTTTTAATTGGAAGTTTCTCAAAACATACGCTCGACTATCTCCAACATTGGCAATCATTAATTGATTTCCAATGACACAGGCAGCTACCAAAGTTGTTCCCATTCCATATAAATCTTCATATTGAGTAGAACGTGTAAGAATATCATTATTAGCTTCCTCAATTTTATGAACAATCCATTGATATGCTTCTTCCATATTTTCAATATTAGTCTTTTCCCACGATTGGCCTATCGACATTAATGCCATTGAACTAGCTATTTCTCCCGCATTATGTCCACCAATTCCATCACAGACCATCATGAGCGGGATGTGATTTTTGCTTTCAAAGTAGCCAGCAGTATCTTCATTTACTTTTCTGCGTTGACCAACATCACTTTTTATCGCAAATTTCATACAATCCCTCCTCACTGTTTAAAATTTTTTCACTAATTTACAAATATAAAAACCATCACTATTAAAGTCACTTGGTAATATTGTAATATCTTCTGTATCTTTCTGAATCCATTTTCCAATCGATTCAATTTCAAATGCTGGATTCTCTTTTAAAAACTGACGAACCAGCTCTCTATTTTCTGCCTTATTAATTGTACATGTTGAATATACTAGGCTACCCTTTGATTTTACCATTTTTGAAGCAGATAATAAAATCTCTAGTTGAATTTTTTCTAAACTTTTTAAATCTTGTGCTTCTTTTGTATATTTTATATCTGGTTTACGACGAACTAATCCTAACCCCGAACAAGGTGCATCTACAAATACTGCATCAAAACTTTCGGCTGGATAAACATCTTGAACGTTACGGGCATCTAATACTTTCATCGAAATGCAATCTTCCACTTGAAGTCTTTTAGCATTTTCTTGAATTTTCTTTAATTTATGTTCATATAAATCTAAGGCATCTACATGTCCGCCCTTTGATGCATCTAAATAACTTGCAATATGCGTCGTCTTTCCACCAGGTGCTGCACATGTATCAAGCACTTTATCCGTTGATTCTAGATTAGCAACTTGTGCTACTAAGGACGATGCTTCGTCTTGAATCGTAATAAGTCCTTGCTCAAATGCTTTCGATTGGAAAACATTCCCTTCTTCAACAATTAAGCATCTATTGGATAAGGCACTTTCTCTAGTCTGAACTCCTTCTTCTAATAGAAGTTGTTTCACTTGTTCTTGCGATAAATGATTTGGTTGAATACGAACACTTACACTAGGTGCTGTTAAAATAGACTCAGAAATTTGTTGCGCTGTTTCTTCTCCATACTGTTCTTTAAATAATTGATACATCCATTTTGGAATACTATACTGCACACTCATTCTTTCGTCTACATCTTTTATTTCTTCAAAACTTCTCAAATCATTTCTTTGGAAATTTCTTAGTACACCATTAACAAATTTTGCAATCCCTTGATGTCCACGTTTTTTTGCAATTTGTACTGCTTCAAAAATCGCTGCATGATCTGGAATTTTATCTAAAAACACCATTTGATAAATGGACATTCTCAGCAATTGTTTCACCCATGGTTGAATTTTCTTTGCTTTTTGAATATAAGGTGCTATATAAAAATCGATTGTCATTTTTCGTTGAATGGTTCCGTAAAACAATTCGGTTAACAAACCTTTATCTTTTGCAGTCCATTTTTGTTGCTCAATTACTCTTTTCAAACTAATGGTTGAATAAGATTGATCCTGTTCCACTTGAACTAATAAATCTACAACTGCATTTCTAACCTTATCCATGATTTACCCCTTCAAAACAAGCTTTTTCTTCAATAACAGAAGCAAAACCATTCATAAAGGCATCCGAACTCATTTTTGCTTTTCCTGCAGGTTGTAATTCAATAATTTCTAATACTGTTTGATTTCCGCAAGCTACGTACAAATGATGATTTTCTTTAAATAAAGTTCCTGGTTGTTCATTAGTCGTTTTATCGACCAATTTCACTTGCCAAATTTTTACTCGTTCTCCATTCAATACAGTAAATGAAGTTGGCCAAGGACGTAAGCCACGAATAAAGCAATCCACCATTTTGGCTTCTTTTGTCCAATCAATTTGTTCTTGTTCTCGTGTAATATTTGGTGAATACGTTACAAGCTCTTCATCTTGTACAATTTCAGTAATCGTTCCATCAAAAATTTGAGGTAATGTGTCTAATAATAATTTAGCCCCTACGACACTTAATTTTTCAAACATAGACGCAACATCATCAACTTGTTCAATTGGAATAGAACGTTGTGATAAAATATTTCCCGCATCCATTTTGCTAACCATTCTCATAATCGTTACACCTGTGTGAGAATCCCCATTCATAATAGCGTAATGAATCGGTGCTCCCCCACGATATTTTGGTAATAAGGACGCATGAACATTAACTGCACCCTGTTTTGGAAATTCTAAAAATTTCTTCGGTAAAAACTGACCATAAGCAGCTGTTACAATTAAATCAGCCTCTAATGTCATTAATTGTTCTAATTCTTCTGAACCTGTTAATTTTTCCGGTTGATATACAGCAATATTTTGCTCTAATGCATATTTCTTCACGGGTGATGGCGTGATCACTTTTTTACGACCAACTGGTCTATCTGGTTGAGTCACAACCGCAATCACTTCATATTCTTCTGAACTGACTAAAGCATCTAATACTTTTGTTGAAAATTCGGGTGTCCCCATAAAAATAATTTTTTTCAAAATTCCACTTCCAATCTTTATAAAAAATATTGAGGTTCTACATCGATGGATACCGCTACTTTTGATTGCGGTGTCGATTGAGTATTCACTAAGACCTCATGTAATAAAATATCTAATACTGGATCTTTTTTATATTTAATAATTAATTGATAGTAATAACGATTATTCATTCTAGCAATTGACTTTGCACTTGGCCCTAATAAGACAGATTGAGAAGATAATTTACCTTCCAATATCTTTTTAATTTCATAAGCCTGTTTTTGTGCAGCGTATTCTTGTTCACTAGAAACTGTAATCATCACTGTAAAATAATACGGCGGATAATGAGCAAGATGTCTCATTTTCATTTCTTGAGCAAAGAAAGCCTCGTAATAATGATGTTGAGCTAATTGAATCGCATAATGATCTGGATTATATGTTTGAATAAATACTTCTCCAGCCTTATCTCCTCTACCAGCTCTTCCTGCTACTTGCGTTAATAATTGGAAAGTTTTTTCTGCTGCTCTAAAATCGGGAATATTTAAAGCTGTATCTGCATTGACGACTCCTACTAAAGTAACATTTGGAAAATCTAATCCTTTAGCAATCATTTGTGTTCCAATTAAAACATCCGCTTTTTGTTCTTCAAATTGTTTTAACAATGCTTCATGTTGACCTTTTTTACGAGTTGTATCAACATCCATTCGAATAATTCGTGCAGTTGGCAATAATTGCTCTAATTCTTCTTGGAGCTTTTGAGTTCCCGTTCCAAAATAACGAATTTGTCGGCTATGACATTTCGGACAATGATTTGGAATAGCTTCTTCATGCCCACAATAATGACATTTCATTACTTTTGTATCCATATGAAGCGTCAATGAAATATCACAATTTGGACATTCCAATACATAACCACAATCTCGACACATAATAAAAGATGAATATCCTCTTCGATTTAAGAGCAACACACTTTGCTCGCCTTTTTCTAATCGGTCTTCTAATGCTTGTAATAGTCGTTTAGAAAAACTTCCTTTTTGCGCTAGAAATTCTTGTTTCATATCTAGCACATGCACTTGAGGCAACGGTTGATGTTTTGCACGCTTTGTTAAACGTAATAAACGATAAACTCCCTTTTCCGCTCTTGCTCTAGATTCTAAACTTGGAGTTGCACTTCCAAGTACGACAGGGCAATGATGATATTTTCCTCTCCAAATCGCAATATCTCTAGCATGATAACGTGGAGTATCATCTTGTTTATAAGTACTCTCATGTTCTTCATCTAGAATAATAATTCCAATATTTTCTAAAGGTGCAAATACGGAAGATCTTGCTCCAACAACAATGTCTGCTCGACCTTCTTTTATTTTTTGCCATTCATCGTGTTTTTCTCCAGGATTCAAACCACTATGTAAAACAGCCACTCGATTTCCAAATCGTTCTTTGAAACGTTGAACCATTTGAGGGGTTAAAGAAATTTCTGGAACAAGTATCATAGCACTTTTTCCTTTTTGAATGGCTTCTCCAATCCATTGAAGATATACTTCCGTTTTCCCTGATCCGGTCACGCCTTGCAATAAATAAACATGAGAGGTTTCATCATTCTCTTCTTCTAACACTTGTTGAAAGGCTTGTTTTTGCTCATCATTTAATTCAAATGGTTTAGAGTGGACAATTTTTCTTCCTGCGTAAGGATCTCTATCTACTGCTCTTTTTTCAAGCGTAATCCATCCTTTTTCAAGAGCTTTCTTCACATCTGCTTGCACAACATTAAAGCGAGTGATAAATTCAGCTTTTGCAATTTCTGTATTCTCTAAACTGGATAAACCTTCCAGAAATCTTAATTGTTTTGCCGCATTTTTAGGAACTTGCTTCATCATTTCTAAATATTCTTCAGGTAAATACGATAATATAATCCAATCTTCTGTTTTAATTTGTTTGCGGTCTTCTACTAAAGTTTTAGCTTGAACAATTCCTTTTTGTTTTAAACGTAGTAACTTCGCTAGTGTTTCCTTTGACATTTCATCGGTTACTTCAATTTCGGTTTGTCCTTTAAAAACTTCTTGATAAACCTCTTCGTGTTCTTGGGGATTTTCTAATACAAAAAATTTTCTCGTTGTTGTTTTTAACATCGCTGGCAACATTGTTTGATAACAGTGAATTAAAAATGCGAATAAATGATTGGACATATATTCCCCTAATTCAATCATTTCTTTTGAGAGAACAGGTTCAAGATCCATCAAACGTTCTATTTCTTTTAATTTCCCTTCAAAATCAGATGTTGGACGAATAGAAACAACAAAGCCTTGCACACTTCTTCCAGCAAATGGAACGACGACTCTCATTCCCACTTCAATTTCTCCTTCGAAAATCTCTGGAATTTTATATTCAAAAGGTCGATTTACTTGTTTTACTGGAACATCTACAATTACTTGTGCAAACATGATTTCACCTCGCTTTAGAGGTATACTTACCCCAATTTACATCATAAGAATAGTGTATCATCTTTTTCAAAAAATAGAAAACCATTTATTCAGTCTTAAAATTTATTTATAAAAAGAAAAACCTTGAAGGGATTTCTCCGCTTCAAGGCTTATTAATCATTAAACTTCTTCAGGAATACTATCTTCACGAATTCCTAATTCACCAGCGATTACTTCTTCTAACGCACGGCCAACATTTTTATCTGATTGATAGTCTTCTAATTTTTGTGGTTCATGATGGTGTAATTCATGAGCTCTTTTACTTGATAAAATTACTAAAGAATATTTTGAATCAATTTGATTCAATAATTTATCAATTGAAGGATATAACATCATAATGGATTACCTCTTTCTACTCTTCTTCCAGTATTTCTTCTAACTCTTCTATAGTATCTAAATTTCTAACGATTCGCAAGTGCTCCGTTTGAATAATTGCTTCGATTTTTTGAACTGCATTATTTACTGTGTCGTTCACAACAGAGTAATCATAATACTTCATCAATTCTAATTCTTCACGAGCTGTTTTCATACGTTTCGCAATTACTTCGTCAGAATCTGTTCCTCTATTAACAATACGAGATTCTAATTCATTTAAATCAGGTGGTGTTAAGAAAATAAATACTCCATCTGGCATTAATTCACGAACTTGAATAGCACCTTGTACATCAATTTCTAAAAACACATCTTTACCTTGTGCTAATGTATTTTCTACATATTCTAATGGAGTGCCATAATAATTCCCTACATATTCAGCATATTCCAATAATTGTTTATTTTGAATCATTTGTTCAAATTCTTCTCTTGTCTTGAAGAAATAATCGACTCCATCTGTTTCACCTGTACGTGGTGAACGAGTAGTTGCTGAAATTGAATAAACAAATTTTTGTTCACCTTTTGCAAAAATTGCAGCTCTTACTGTTCCTTTTCCTACGCCTGATGGTCCAGATAAAACGATTAACAATCCTCTCTTTGTCATAATCGTCTCAAAACTCCATTCTTTTTTACAGCTTTTTACTATCTTATCATAAACTTTAGTCGAACAACAAGCCAAAGTAGAAAAAATATCCCCTCCTCAACAAATTATAATCGTCTCCTAATATTTACCTGTGTTTTTTCTTGGAAATATCGGATATTTATTGTGAAATAACGTACATAACAATTGACTTTCTTCTAAATTTTAAATATGATGATGAAAAGGTTTACATTATAGTGTGAAAGGGGAAATCATTTATGAAGAAGAAATCGAAAAAACTAAAATTTATTTTTCCTGTTGTTATTGTACTCGTAATATTAGGACTTTTCTTGACACCAAAGATTTTCGAATCGCTCACAAAACATTTCCCTATCTCATCAGATGCTGATTTTTATATAGTGGGATACCACAATATTGAAGGATACCAATTAGACGATGTAGAACTCAAAAAAGTTTCTAATGAAAAAGTAGAAATTGTTAAAGGGCAAATCAATCCGACCGTTAAACGTGCAGAACTTTCTAATCGTTATTTAGTATTTTCTGAGGAAGGAAAACCACACGGTATCATTGGAAGAGTGACAGCTATCGACTTTAAAGAAGGAGAAATCAAACATCATAAAACAGATGACTATGCATTTACCTCTTCCGGCTCAAACGATGATTACTATTTTGCTTTTGCCTCAAATTTTTTAGCTACTTTTGATCCAACGTTAAAAAAATTAGATAAATATATTTTTGAGAAACCAGTCATTCTTTCAGACTTCTCAAACGAAGGGAATCATCTTTATTTTTTAGGAACAGATGTCAAAGGTGATTCAAATCATCAGAACCTAAATAATTTATATCATTTTTCATTTCATGACAACAAATTACAGTTAGAAAATAAAGAACCTTTATTCGAACAAGCAGAAATGACTTATTACTTTAATGATAGCTTGGTAAGAGGAAATCAATTATACGCTACTTCAAGTGGTTATCGTAAAGACTCTACGAAGGAAAAAATAATTCTAGGACAACTGTTCCACTATGATATGGATTCAGGAACAAAAGAATTTATTGCTTTACCTGAAATTGCGCCTACCAACCTCTTTGAATTAAAAGATGATTTAGTAGCCATTGAACACTCGATAGTTTATTCTAAAAAAATCGGATTCAGCCTATTTCATTTAACGAATCAGACCTCACAATTCATCGATTTATCTGAATTCGGTTTTGATGTTAATACAGATCATATAAAAGATGTGAAACAAATAGATAATAACTCTTTATTAATTTTAGTAGGCAATAAACTATTACGTTATCATATTAGTGAAAATACCGTCCTCTCCGAAAAAGAAGTTGACCCTCATTCATTTCATATTTGGGTAAAATAACGATACAAAAACGAGCATCTCTGTTTACGAGATGCTCGTTTCACTATTGTTCATTATGATTTTTGACCCATATCTTTTACTTTCATAATACGAGTAATACTTGCACGTTCTTGTTCTTCTAACTTCATTTCAATATAATAAATCGTCTCTTCTAATTGAGGAATCATACGATATTCTAAAGCATTTACTCTTCGACGTGTTTTTTCAATCTCATCAGCTAATAACTGACAAGTTTTTTCAATTTCTGTTAATGATAATAAATCAGGTAACACTGCAGAAATTTCTTCAATTGAATGATCAATCTCACTATTGGAGTTTAAATAACCATATTTAAAATCACTCTCTTGATTTTGTTCTACTACCGTAAAATTCATTTCTGGAACAGAAACACTCATAATATTTTTTTCTTGTAAATTCAATGTGACACTTTGTGGAGGAATTGCTACTAGTTCTTCAATAAAAGCTTCTTCTAGTGTTGCTTTTGCTAACACAAAACTTTTCATTCCTGCTGTTAAACGTTTTTCAACTTGATCACGTAATTCATTATTTTTACGAATTAACTCAATGAATTGTCTCATTAATTCATCTTGCTTATCTTTTAATAATTTATGACCACGAACAGAAACGGTTAATCGCTGTTTTAACTTCGACAATTCCATTCTTGTTGGTTTTACATTTAATCTCACCATTTAGGAATCACTCCCCTTTAGGTAAAAATTCATCAAGCATTTCATCCTTGATACGTTTTAATTCCGTACGAGGTAAAATTGATAGTAATTCCCAACCTAAATCTAATGTTTCTTGAATGGTACGATTCGTTTGGAATCCTTGGCTGATGTATTCTTTTTCGAATCGATCTGTAAATTCAACATATAATTTATCTGTTTTTGATAAAGCAGATTCCCCTAAAACGACTGCTAATTCTTTTGCTTGTTTTCCTGTTGCATAGGCAGCAAATAATTGATTCATCGTTGAAGCATGGTCTTTACGAGTTTTTCCTTCACCTGAACCTTTATCTTTCAAACGAGAAAGAGATGGCAATACATTGATTGGAGGTTGAATCCCTTGTTTATCTAATGCACGATCCAAAATAATTTGACCTTCAGTAATATAACCTGTTAAGTCTGGAATTGGGTGTGTAATATCATCTTCAGGCATTGATAAAATTGGAATTTGAGTTACAGACCCTTTACGTCCTACTAAACGTCCCGCACGTTCATATAATGTCGATAAGTTTGTATATAAGTAACCTGGATATCCACGACGACCTGGAACCTCACGACGAGCTGCAGAAATTTCACGCAATGCTTCACAGTAGTTTGTCATATCTGTCATGATAACTAACACGTGCATGTCTTTTTCATACGCTAAATATTCAGCTGTTGTTAAGGCAATTTTAGGAGTCGCAATTCTTTCAATCGCTGGGTCATTTGCTAAGTTAATGAACATAACTGATCGATCAATCGCTCCAGTTTTACGGAAATCTTCCATAAAGTATTCTGCTTCGTCAAAGGTAATTCCCATTGCAGCAAATACTACCGCAAATTTTTCGTCACTATTTAACACAGTAGCTTGACGAGCAATTTGAGCAGCTAATTCTTTATGAGGTAAACCTGAACCAGAGAATACTGGTAATTTTTGTCCACGAACTAATGTATTTAAATGGTCGATTGCTGAAATTCCTGTTTGAATAAATTCATCCGGATAGTCACGAGAAACGGGGTTAATCGCTTGTCCATTTACGTCTAAAGATGCTTCCGGTAATAATTCAGGGCCACCATCAATCACATTTCCCATTCCATCAAAAATACGACCAACCATATCTTCTGATACATTTAACGATAAAGGTTTCCCTTTAAAACGTACTTTTGAATCACGAATGTTAATTCCACTAGGTCCTTCAAAAATTTGTACCATCGCTTTATCTTCATGTACTTCTAGTACTTGACCATGACGAGTTTCTCCATTTTGTAATTGGATTTCTACTAATTCATCAAATTTAACGCCTTCTACTTGTTCAACCATCATTAGAGGGCCGACAACTTCACTAATCGTACGATATTCTTTAAGCATTTGTCATTCCTCCTTTTTGAATAGTTGCTTTAACATCTTCTTGAATTTGTTCTTTAATTGCTGTAAATTGTTCCATTTGACTTTCTGGAATATATTTTGAACGAGCAATACGGTCACGAATTTCTTCTGTACCATCCATAATTTCTGCATAGTAAGCACCAACGCTCATCGCATGTCTTGCTTGTTCTTCAAATGTTAAAATTAAATCTAACATACGATATTGTTTTTCACGAGAAGTGAATGTATCCACATCGTCAAACGCATTTTGTTGTAAGTAATCTTCACGAATGGATTTCGCAATTGTCATTGTTAAGCGATCTTTTTCAGATAATGACTCTAAACCAACTAAACGTACAATTTCTTCTAAACTTGCTTCTTCTTGCAATGTTTGCATTGCATGTTGAACCATTGATGACCAATTTTCATGAATGTGTTCATCCATATATTTTCCAACTTCTTGATTGTATAGAGAATACGAAGTTAACCAGTTCATAGATGGGAAGTGACGTTTTTGCGCCAATGTTGCATCTAATCCCCAGAATACTTTAGCAACACGTAATGTATTTTGAGTAACAGGTTCTGAAGTATCTCCCCCTGGAGGTGATACCGCACCAATGGCAGTAATTGTCCCTTCACGACCCTCGCTACCTAAAGTAACGACACGTCCTGCACGTTCATAATATTCAGCAATACGACTACCTAAGTAAGCAGGATACCCTTCATCCCCAGGCATTTCTTCTAAACGTCCTGACATTTCACGTAACGCTTCTGCCCAACGTGAAGTTGAATCCGCCATAATAGCTACACTATATCCCATATCACGGAAATACTCTGCAATTGTAATTCCTGTATAAATTGAAGCTTCACGAGCTGCTACAGGCATATTCGATGTATTCGCAATTAAAATTGTTCTTTCCATAATTGATTCACCAGTTGTTGGGTCAATTAATTCTGGGAACTCATTTAATACGTCTGTCATCTCATTACCACGTTCACCACAACCTACGTAAACTACGATATCTACGTCAGACCATTTTGCAATTTGGTGCTGAACAACTGTTTTACCAGCTCCGAATGGGCCAGGTACAGCTGCAGCTCCCCCTTTTGTTACAGGGAAGAAAGTATCGATTACACGTTGTCCTGTTAACATTGGAACTTCCGTATTTTTCTTCACTTTAAATGGTCGTCCTTGACGAACAGGCCAACGTTGAATGAGATTGAAAGATTTTTCTCCTTCTTCTGTTTCAATCGTATAAACCGTGTCTTCAATACGATATGTTCCACTTGAAATACTTGTTACTGTTCCTTTTACTCCATAAGGAACCATAATTTTATGTTGAACAACTTTTGTTTCTTGTACATAACCTACAATGTCTCCAGCTTCAACAGTTTGTCCAACTTCTAATGTTGCATGGAACTCCCATTCTTTTTGACGATCTAATGGGGCTACTACTGTTCCACGAACTAAAAAGTCACTCTTAGATACTTCTTTAAATGTGTTCAATGGACGTTGAATTCCATCAAACATTTGAGAGATGATTCCGGGAGCTAATTCAACAGAAAGTGCTTCTCCTGTTGTTGTTACTGGTTCTCCTGGTCCAATTCCAGACGTTTCTTCATAAACTTGAATAGAGGCAACGCCTTTACGCATCTCAATAATTTCACCAATCAGTCCAAGGTGACCTACATGACAAATATCTTGAATATTTGCATCTTCCATACCTTCAGCGGTCACTAATGGTCCTGATACTTTTACGATTCTTCCGCTCTTCACCGAAGTACCTCCTCTTTACTAATTTTACGAATTATAAAATGTTTTGACCTACAGCCTTTTCCACATTTTCTTGAATTCTTGATTTTCCAATGGATAATGAACCTTTATGATTTGGAATTAAAATGATTGCTGGTGAAACAACTGCATCATAACGACGAATTGTTTCAGCAATTTCAGAAGCAATGGCTTCTGTGACATAAATAATTCCATACTCTTCACTTGCTAATCGATCAATGGTTTCTCTTGCTTCTAAACTTTCATGAGCAGGAAACACATCAAAACCAAGAATTTTGAAAGGAAGGACTGAGTCTTTATCTCCAACAACTGCAATTTTATGAGCCATAAACTGGTCGCATCCTTTCTCTTAATTGTTCTTCACTAAACCCATTATCGATTCCTACTAAAATCAATCGAATATTTTTCACTTCCATTTCACTAGCATGAATATAGGCAAGGGATGGATAAGGTCCAAAAGCATCAAATGTCGCATCTTTTAAATAACGATAAATACATTCATCTTTCAACAATTCTAATTTCAATACAGAAATGTTTTCTTGCGATAAAATACTTTCTAATTCTTCTTTATAAGAAACACCATCAAACAATTGTAATAATGATGCCCAACCTAATTCTTGGAATGTATCAATTAATTGCGTTTTCGATACCGTTCCTTCATTCGATAATACCGTTTGTAAAAAGCTTCTTGATTGTTTTTGAGCGCTTGCTCGAATTAAAGTCGCAATATTTTCTAAATCAATCATTAAATTGACAAATTCTGTCACTTTATCATCTTGCAATTGACGTTCTAACATTCTTAAATGTTTAAAATAATACGTATCCATAAAAACATCCGCTGTTTCTAATCGCTCAAAATTTTCAAAATCTTCATAAGCTTCTCGAACAGCCTTCACCATTACGCTAGGAACATCTTGAGAATCTCTAGTTTCTACTAATTGTTTTAATGTTGCTAATGAATAACGACCAATAGGTACTAATAAATGCGAAAAATCTTTTTTAGCAAATTTTTCTTTTAATAAAACTTTTAAATTATGATACGTATAACGAATCGAAAAAATATCTAACAATTCAGGTGTAGGAGTTAATTCATATAATTCCTCATACTGTTGTTTTAAATGCTTCATTAATACCGCATCAAATTGTTTCGTTTGTAATAATTCATCTGCTTGAAAACCATAAGTCGTTTTTTGTAAAACTTCTAAAGCTTGTTGTAACTCTTTTGAAGCTAATAAACTATTCATGACATCTTTTGAAAGTAATTGTTGTTCCAAAATACGAACAGTAGTATTGATTCCTGAATAAGCTAAATCATTCATTGAAATCCCTCCTATCTTTCAAAAGCTTTTTTAGCTAACTCTGGTGAGTATTCTTGTTTTAAATCCTTTAATAATGCATCGAATAAATAGTTGTATTCAATTCCTGATTGTTGTAAAACAAAGCCAACTTTTTGTTTTAAAGTCGTTTGGGCCACTTCAACTTCAGAAGCATTCGTTAATTGGTGAATATCTTCTTGTGACAATTGACTTGCTGTCGCTTCTCCTAATACTAAAGTAATCTTTTCTTGTTTAGGTAATTGAGCTACTGCCGATTGAATAAACTGTACTAATGTTACGCCACTCCATCCTGACATTAAGGAGTAAACTTCATCAAACACGCTATCGAGTAATCGTCTTTTTTCTTGTAAAATTTCTTTTTTACTCGCATTGACTAAAGATTGTTTTTCTTTATCCCAAAGTTGTTTTGCACGTTGTTTTAATTGAGTTTTCTTTGCCACTTCTTGTTCCGCTAGAGTTGCATTCATGACATTTGTACGTTCTTCTTCTTCTTTAGTAGCAACAGCCAATTGATGTAAGAAATCTTCTTCGACTTCTTTTAATACTTGTTGTTTTAGTTGCTCTAAATCTTTCAAACGTTCCAACTCCTAACCTAATTGATTGATAATTAAGAATGAAGCCAATAATCCTAAGATTGCATAAGTTTCAACCATGGCTGCAAAGATAATCCCTTTAGTAGATTCTTCTGGTTTTTTCGCTAAAATTTGAACACCAGCAGCTGCTACTTTCCCTTGAGCAATACCAGATAATAAACCTGTGAATGCAATTGGTAAAGCTGCCATTAATAAGTATAAACCAGAGCTTAAAGGCATTGTTGCGCTCATTTTTTGCATAATGAAGAATGCAATGATGAATCCATAAATCCCTTGAGTACCAGGTAATAATTGTAAAATTAACGCTTGAACGAATTTTTCAGGTTGTTCTTTAATTAAAGCTGCTGCAGCTTCCCCTGCAATCCCTACACCTTTTGAAGAACCAATTCCTGAAAAAATACTTGCTACAGCCATTCCTAATGCTGCGAAAATAAAACCTCCAGAATTTTCAGTAAAAAATGTTAACCAGTTTGTCATAATAAATCTTCCTCCATCTTATTGATTTGATTTTTGTTTTGTTTCAATATATTTTTCATATGTTTTAAATGGTTTTAAAGCTCTTCCGCCACCTTCATAGAATTTACCAAAGAATTCTACAAACTGTAATCTTAACCCATGAACATAAGCTCCTAAAAATGTTAGGAAAATATTTAATCCATGAAGCGCAATTAATAGAAGAATTCCTACTGTAACTCTTGCAACTGGTGGTAAGAAAGTCACTAACATGTTAAATGCTGCTGCAATACTTCCGCCTGATACTGCTAAAGCCATCAAACGAGTATAGCTGACAACATCTCCCACATAACCACTAATCCCATATAAGTTATATAACCCACTTGCCAAGCCCGCAAATTTATTTGAACTTGTCAACATAGATACGATAACAATTAATACCGCTGCAATAATCGCTAAATAGGATCCAACCGTTGCAAGAACCGGTATATTTAAAATCATCGAACCTACTAAATATAAAATTAAGCCAAAAATAATCGCTAACCATCCAATATGAGTCGTATACGCATTGGCATAATCTTTTTTCTTCCAATTACTATAAGCCCCAATAAATAAACCTACAATAATTTGAATAACCCCAAAAATGATTGATAAAATCATAATCGTCGTTAAATCTTTTGACAGTGATAATGGTTGGAATGGCATATCCACTCCAAAGAATGAACCAAAGATAATTCCCCAAATAACTGTCGGATAACTTAATAAATGGAAGAACATTAAATTACGCTTCATTCCTTTATCTAATACAAACAGTTTTAACGCAAGGAATGTTGCTAACCATAATACAAGTCCATATCCAATATCCGCAGACATCATTCCAAAGAATACAAGATAAAACGGTGCTGTAAATGGTGTTGGATCCACCTCTCCATATTTTGGCAAACCATACATCTCAATCATCATTTCAAATGGTTTGATAAGCGAATGGTTTTTCAAAACAGTTGGTGCTTCTTCATATTCTTCTGGATCAATTTCCAATTCTACTATTGTCACTTGAGAAGCAATTCCATAATCTTCAATTTGTTGTTTAGCTTGTTCCACCACATCATCACATAAATAACCATATAAGCAGAACAAATGCTCTCCTGAATACAATTGCTCTTTTGCAATTTCCTTTTGCCATTCATTAAACGCAAATTCGCAATACAATTTTAATTTTCTAACAAGATCATCTTGTTGTTGCATTTCTTGTACTAATGAATTTTTAGCTTCTTTTAATTGCTTTTGACGTTCTAAATTCAATTGCAATTCTTCTTTAGGGCTATGGTCAAATGGGTACCATGTTACACTAAAATTCACTTTTGCTAATTCTTCTTTAGCTTCTTGTTGATGTTTTCTTGAATAAGTTGCAAATACTCCAACTTCTTCTCTTGTATGATACACTTCCTGAATGACAATCCACTGACTCTCTTTAAGACTTTCTAAGTAACGATTATCCGGTGTTTGAGGAATCGTCCCCATTTTCGTCTTCGTAAATGGTTGTTTAAAGATTTCCTTTGGATGGAAGTCTAAATTTCCCCATTTTCGAAGTAGAGTTTCAGTTTCAATGAGCTCTGCGTTTTTCTCTTCAAATTTTTGTAATTGTACTCGATAGTTTTCAACACTTTCAATTAATACTTGATAATCCCAATTTGAAACGGTTTGTTGAAGTTCTTCAATGGTAAACGTTTCTTTCTTAGTTTTCAATTTTTTCATGAGTGAAGGTGTTTTGAGATATTTTTCTAAAAATCGAATATCTTCTTGTAATCGATCTACTTTACTTTCTAACTCTTGAAGATTTTTTTGATTCGAAGGTTTTGATTCTTCTAACATGGATTGCCCTTGGCTTAAGGAAATGAATTCTAATGATTGTAATTCTTGAACCGCGTCCATCAATTGACTTTGAATACGATTTGGTGCAATAAACATCAATTTTTTCATTTTAGCAATTGCCATATCGTTTTAACACCTCCTTAATTGTTTCCTGAACCAATTCTTGTCGATTGGCTTCAAATACTTGTTGTATTTGTTGAATTTCTTCGTTTTGAAGAGATGCTAGTTCTTCTTGGAAATCCAATTTCTTTTGAGAATATTTATCCTCTAATTCTTTTTCATAATTCGACAAAGCGATATCTACATTCTTTTTAGATTCAGAAATCTTTTGATTCGCTTGAATTTTTGCTTCATCAATTTTCTTTTGAAAATCTTCTTTTAATTGTTGAGCTTGATTTTCAATAGCTTGAACAGATTCTACAATTTTTTGGCTCATAGTACACCTCCCATCTCATAGGTCTGGATTCGATAATAAATTCCTACTTTTGTTATTATACCTTGCTTTCTAAAATGTATCAAACGATAATTCTAATCTACTCTTCTTTATTATCATTATAATTTAATAGGAAGAAACACTACTTTTTTTGAAAAAATTTTTTATTTTTAAAAAATAATGTTTGCATTTAAGAACAAATGTTCGTATAATACAAATACAAACATTTGTTCGGGAGGTTCTATTATGGAACAATATAAAAAACCATTTCATTCATTTATTCAACCATTATTAAACAGTTTACAATTTCCAACAGAATCAACTTCATTTACACCCGTTATGCCATTAATTGATGTTGTGGAGACGATTCATAATAGTTATTATTTTAAAAAAGAAATTACTCTTTTATTTGAACAATACAACAATAAAGGTGAATTACAACAATTTACTAAAAAAGGTATTATTAAAAGCTGTATTCAACCAAACAATCATTTTGTTTTTCTAAGCGAAGATTTAACCATAATCCTAAACTTAGAACAAGTCGTTTCAGCGATACAGGTATAAATAGATAGAACAAGGACGACCAAATCCATTTTCAGGATTTGGTCGTCCTTGTATCCTAGTAATAAAAAGATTTCATTAAACCTATTTTAAAAAAACATTATTTGTGTTGGTCAAAGAAGATGGGAAATTGAAGAAAATTCCCGTATTATGAAAAGTGAATTTAAATCTAAACTAGGTATTCTTTGAAAAAAGATCGCATTGAGGTAAATTTTATGATAAAGTTCTTGGCATTAACACTTTACCGAGTATTAGATCATAAACTAGAAAAACAATTTACTTGTCCTCAAAATAATAAGAAAAGTACGCATTTTCCAAAAATAAAAATAAGGCTCTTAAACATTGTTAAATCAACGTTTAAGAGCCTTATTGATTCTGTAAAGTGTCAAACTACGGAAAATGTATCATTCACCTACTTTTTGATTTTGTAAGTAATTTGCAATCAGGAAGA
>NZ_CAUUHX010000034.1:0-20079 GCF_963545075.1 uncultured Granulicatella sp. | reverse complement strand
CATTCATAGTTATGTTTATGGTAGATTATTAAATAGACTAAATATTTAATTTTCTTCCATCTTGTTCAATTAAAATTAAAGACTTAATTTGGTGTTAAATTTGATTCACCAACAGAATTTATCGATGAGCCAGAAAAATAGACTTCTCATAGTAGCAATCGTAAAAGTAGCCAAACTTGGTTACTTTTACTAGGAAACTTTGAGACTATAGGCTCAAAGTTTAGGCATGAGACCGCTAGGGCTGCTGCCGTCCTTTGCTATTATATAGAGAAGTCTAATTCGTATTCATTACAGGGGAATAATAGTATCCGTTTCTTCCGTCGGTTCCTTCGTTGAAACAATCTCAATCATCAATCCATGCGGTAAACAAATACTCGTCTGCCCCACTCTTGATATCCAACCCGTTTTAACAGCAATTTGATCAGGACTATTGTCTTCCTTATCTCTAATTCTAGTCCCATCTACTTCAATAATATTATATTGCTCATCACTAGGAAAATAAATAAATTCCTCATGTGGAGTATCTTCTTTTAATTCAAAACGTTGCACTTCTTCACCATTAATCGTAACAACAGCATAAATTTTTGCTTCCTCAGTTGAAGTCGTCATCTGTTGTACTGCAAAAATTGCATTTGGTAAAAAAGATAAAATAAATAAGGCAATTACAATAATAATGTCATAAGGCTTCACTAAATGTTGATACTTCTTAAATTTCTCTTTCATAAATCCTCCATTAAAATTATTAGCCCCTCTATTTTACAAAAAAATACACTTTTACACAACCAAAAAGTCAAAACAAAAAAGACTTCTCATAGTAGCTTAGCCATGAACCCAAAAGTTTGCTGCCGTCCTTTACTACTATATAGAGAAGTCTATTTCGTTACGCACTCTCGTAAATAACCGATAAAACAGAAAAGACTTCTTATAGCAGTATGCGTAACAGCAGCCACTCTTGTGGCTACTGTTACTAGGAAATTTTGAGACTATAGGCTCAAAATTTAGCCATGAAACCGAAGGTTTGCTGGCGTCCTATACTGCTATTAAAGAAGTCTAATTCGAATATTAACCTAGACGTTGGCGAGCATCCGCTGCACGTTGGAATGCTTGTCCAATGTAGTTAATACATAACATCATTACTAAAATTAAAATTGTTGCAGGTAACCATACCCACATTTTGTTTTCAATAATATCTTGCGTTTTTGCTGCAGAAATTAATGTTCCTAAAGAAGGAGTTGTATATGGTAAACCGAAACCTAAGTATGTTAAACCAGTCTCAATACCGATATTCCCTGCTAAACGTAAAATCAAGTTAACAATGATCAACGAACTAATGTTAGGTAAAATCTCACGGAACATAATTTGTAAATCACTAGAACCTAAAGTCTTAGACGCATTTACATAATCTAAACTAGCTTCTTGTAACGTACGAGTTCTGAATAAACGAGCTGAACCAACCCAGTAGAACAATGTCATAATTAAAATAAAGTGGAATAATGTATAGTTTGGAATCACTGTTACGAATACGATGATAATCATTAATGTTGGTAAAATCATAATAAAATCAACAATACGCATTAATGTAGTATCAACCCATTTACCATAGTATCCAGAAATTAAACCAACGATAATCCCGATAATACACGTTAAAATTGTAATCGTGAAACCAATTGTTACAGAGTTACGAGCTCCGATGACTAACATCGCAAATACATCACGACCACCTTCATCAGATCCTAATAAAAATCCATTAACACCTGGTGCTTTATAACGTTGTAAAATATTTACTTTCAAGGCAGTTGCTTCATTAATGAAAAACGGACCAATGTAAATAAATAAGAAAATTAAAGTTAAGATAATCAATGCTGCAAGAGCAATTTTATCTTTTAAGAATTCACGCACAATAACCTGGAACCCAGTAGGTGGGGTAGATACGGTGCTTTCTTTTGTTACATCTTTTTTATCTTGCGCCATTTGCTACTCCTCCTTTTCTATTGTACGCGAACCCTAGGGTCAACGATACTCATAATAATATCAGATAATAATGTTCCTAATAGTGTTGCTGTACCAAATAGTAATAACAACGCTAAGATAACAGAATAGTCACGAGATGAAATTGAACTTACGAATAAGTTCCCCATTCCTGGATATGAGAAGATGTTTTCAATAAACACTGAACCACCGATTAAACCTGTGAATTCATATCCTAAGAAGGCAGCGATTGGTAAAATTGAGTTACGGAAAATGTGACGGTTAAATACCACTTTTTCAGGAACCCCTTTTGCACGAGCTGTACGAACATAGTCTTGACTCTTCGCATCAATTACCCCAGTTCTTAAATATTGAACTGTACCAGTTGTTGATAAAATCGCCATTGTTAATGCTGGTAATAATAAGTGGTGGAATCGATTAATTAAATAACCAATAGATCCTGGTGAAACACCTGAATCAACAGAACCACGAGTTGGGAACCAACCTAATGTATAACCAAATAACCATAATAGAATTAAGGCAAATACGAATGTTGGAATTGAATAAGTAATGAAGTTATAAACAACGATTAACTTATCAGCCCAAGAGTTTTGATAACGTCCTGCAACCATCCCTAAAGGTAATGCAATTAAATACGTTAAAATTAATGTTAATAATGATAACCAAACTGTGTTACCAATACGTTCACCAATTAATTTAGTAACAGCATATTTATAAGTATAACTTTGTCCAAAGTCTCCTTGGAATGCTTTCCCCATCCAACGAACATATTGGATATACCATGGATCATAGAAACCAGCTTTCACACGTAAAGCTTCAATTGTGTTTGGATCTGTTTCAGGAGTAATTAACCCTGTAAATGGATCCCCTGGCATCATTTTAGCAATCAAGAATGCTAATAAACTTAAAATTAAGATTTGTGGCACCATTAGTAGTACACGACGTAATATAGTTTTCCACATAGTCTAGTTACCTCCCTTTGTTGATGGATTCAACGCAACAAAATGCGAATCTGACAATTGTTGTAAATCGAATACACGACCTTTTTCGTCATAGTACATTGTTTGATTTTCTTGATAGAATTTCTCAGCTTCAATACGACGTAATTTGTTCGCTTCACGGTTTACTGGGTCAATAACTGGAATGGCTGATAATAAACGTTTAGTATAAATATGTTGAGGATTTGCATAAATATCATTTGCTTTTCCTGTTTCAACGAAACGTCCACGATACATAATGAATAATTCATCACACATATGTTTTACAACCCCAAGGTCATGAGAGATAAATAAATAACTTAAGTTAAATTCATCTTGAATTCGTTTCATATAGTTTAATACTTGCGCTTGTACAGATAAGTCCAAAGCAGATACTGGTTCATCGGCAATAATTAAACGTGGATTACTTGCTAAAGCACGAGCTACCCCAATACGTTGACGTTGTCCACCAGAGAATTGGTGAGGGTATTTTAATAATGCTTCTTCAGATAAACCAATGATTTCCATTAATTCAATAACTTTGCGACGTTCTTCTTCTGGAGATAAACGGTCAAAGTTACGTAATGGCTCAGCCACGATATCTAAAATACGTTTTTTAGGATTAAAACTTGATAATGAATCTTGGAAAATCATTTGTACATTACGATTGTAATCTGAAGTACGACGACGTGCTTTATTTGTCACATCTTGTCCTTCATATAATACTTTTCCACTTGTAACTGGCTCTAAACCAATAATTGCTTTACCGATTGTTGATTTACCAGAACCTGATTCACCTACAAGTCCATAAGTTTTTCCTTCTTCAATTTCCAATGTAACGCCATCAACAGCATAAACGTGATCCGTTACTCGGTTAAAGAAGCCACTTCTAATTGGATAGTGAACTTTTAAATCTTCAATTCTAACAAAACCCATTATGCTTCCTCCCCTTCAAATTGGAAATTTTTGTAACATGTACAACGAACAAAATGGCCTTGACCAACTTCGTGTAATGTTGGATGTTCTTCATGTTCTTCTGCAGAAATCCATGGAATACGAGGAGCAAAACGGCATCCTGTACGTGGTAAGCTTGGTAATGAAGGAACTGTACCTTCAATTACGTGTAACTCTTGTCCTTCAGCACCAGCTTGTGGAATTGATTGTAATAATGAACGAGTATATGGATGTTTAGGATTTGTAAATAATTCCTCTACAGGAGCAATCTCTACGAATTGTCCAGCATACATCACAGCTACACGGTCAGCAGTTTCCGCAACTACCCCAAGGTCGTGCGTAATTAAAATAATTCCTGATTGTGTTTCGGCTTGAATTTCATTTAATAAATCTAAGATTTGTGCTTGAATTGTTACGTCAAGCGCTGTTGTTGGTTCGTCAGCGATAATAATTGGTGGTTTACAAGATAATGCAATCGCAATTACAACACGTTGACGCATCCCACCTGATAATTCATGTGGGTATTGTTTAAATGTACGTTGTGGATTTGGAATTCCTACTTGTGCAAGTAATTCTAATACACGTTCTGTACGTTGTTTTTCATCTAAGTCTGTATGATATAATAATGCTTCATCAATTTGAGCACCAATGGTCATTAATGGGTTTAATGAAGCCAATGGATCTTGGAAAATCATACCAATATCATTTCCACGAATTTTATTATATAAAGTTTCATTTAAGTTCACTAAGTTTACATCATTATAAATAATGTCCCCAGTGATTTTAGTATTTAATTTATTGTGTAAACCCATAATAGTTGTTGCTAATGTAGATTTACCACATCCAGATTCCCCTACAATTGCTAAAATTTCATTTTTCTCCAATGATAATGAAACACCATCAACTGCATCATAAAAATCATCTTTAATACGAAATCCAACATGTAAATCGTTGATTTCTAATAATGGTTTATCGATAGCCAAATCTTCGTCCCCCTCTGTCATAATCGAAAGGTTTATGCCAACCTTCGTTTTTTATTCATTAAAATTTCAAAATCCAACAATGCCGCTTAAACATTATTGATATTATACGTATTTTAAAACAAAAATGCAAATTGTATGACAATTCCATTTTTAAAATAACATGTATTTATAATACCACGATTCTTTGAAAATTCCTATGATTTTCTACAGAATTTTTTAATAATTTCCTCATTTTTTCATAAATTTATTCAAAAAAAAGAGATGTTACTTTAATTTTTTCTAGAATTAATTTTTTCTTATTTCCAGTTATAGCTATTTCGTATATTTGTTGGAAAACTCTTTCAAAGTAAATTTTGTAAAATTAACTATTAAACTAGCACAAACGAGGCTGCTAGCGTCTTAAGCTACAACAGATACTATCTTACACCCCCTCATCCCCTCAATACAAAAGAGCAATGATACTGTCCGCTGTAACTCTAGCAACCAAAGCCAAGATTGCAGGAAACTTTGAGACCAAGGCTCAAAGTTTAGCCATGAGATTCGCTTTGCGAAGCTGCTGGCGTCCTTAGCTACAGCAAACAGTATCATTGCTCTCCCCTAACAAAAAAACTCGACTCAATCTTTTCATTGAGTCGAGAAAAAACGTGGGCTTATTTTACAGGTTCTTTTGCAGTTAATTGCAATTTAATCATAGAAGATTCATCGTGATTTGAACCAATTTTTTTATCGTAGTATTTCACACGTTTATTGACAGCAGTTACACTTTCACCAGTAAGTGTTGGGAAGATGAACGCTTGATCGTGTACATATTTTTGCCATTCTTTATAGAATTGAATATTTTTAGCATCATCAAATGCTTCATTTGAAGAAATTTTCTCAATTAAAGCATTTCCTTCAGCACTTGTGTAACGTTGCATATTGAATTTAGCATCTTCACCGAATAATCCTGATGGGTTTGGATCATAACCTGTTGCCCATCCAGCAGCAAACATATCAATTTCAGGGTCATCTGCTTCAACTTTATCATAGAAGTTGTTCACTTCTAATGTACGTCCAGTATATAACTGAACATCTAATCCAACTTCTTTCCACCATAATAGATATTGTTGAATTAATGATTCATTCGCATCGTCACGAGTACGAGCAGCAAAGTTGATTTTTAGTTTAGAACCATCTTTATTTTCACGTAATCCATCACCATCTACATCTTTATAACCAGCATCATCTAATAATTTCTTAGCTTTTTCTGGGTTATAATCAAATCCTTCTTGATCTTTGTTATAAATATCTTGGAAGAATGGAATGATAATTGAGTTTGTTCCATGTTGTAATCCATTATATAAGTTTTTACCAGCTGTATCTGGATCAATCGCATAAGCAATCGCTTGACGTAAAGCTACATCACTCATTTTAGCATTTGGATCTACAATATTTTTACCTTGTTCTTTATCCCATTTACCAAGTTTAAATCCAATATATTCATATTGTGATTGTAATGAACTTACGAAAGTTACATTTGTTAAATCTTTAAATGAATCATATTGCGCTGATGGCATACTTGCAATATCATATTTACCAGCTTTCATTTCTGAAACGATACTATCTGGAGAAACAACTTCCATTACAACTTTATCAAGGTTTGAACGACCTTTATAATAATTATCGTTTGGTACAAATGTTACTGATTCACCAGGTACCATTGATTCAATTTTATACGCCCCTAGACCAACGTTAGATTTACCACGAACTGCATCACTTTGTTCCCATTCAGCTACAGGAATTTTAGAGAATACATGTTTTGGCATAACATAGCTACTTACTGAACCACCTGCTAATTGCATTGAAGGTGTCATTTCTTTATAGTGAATTTTCACTGTGTAGTCATCTAATTTTTCTAAACCAGAGATTGTTGAAGCTTTTCCTTTGTGATAGTCATCCATTCCTTCAATATTTTTGAAGTCTCCATCGTAACGTACACCAGTGTAGTCTTTATGCCCAATTCCTTCATAAGTGAAAATATAGTCATCAATTGTAAATTTTTCTCCATCTGACCATTTATAGTCTTGAGAGTTTAATTTAACAGTTGCAGTTTTACCTTCTACATCAAAAGAGATAGATGCTAAACCTGTATTTACTAATTTACGATTGTCATCATATTCAAACATTGATTCATCAATCATTCCTGCTACAGATGAATCAGTTGTATCTGAAGCTAATTCATCAATGAATAATCCATTAATTGGTGAAGCTGAAACAATCGCATATTTTAATGTTCCACCTTTAATTGGTTCACCATCATGAGTGACTTCAGAAACAAATTTTGATTTATCTGCTCCCTCAGTTGTTGTCGTAGTATTTGTTGTTTTTGAACCACACGCTGCCATCGTCAATGCTACTGCAGCTGTTGGTAACCAAAGCCATTTTCTTTTCATCATTTTCATCTCTCCTTAATAAAATCTTCTTTAAAAATTCAATTTTTAATTAAGATGTTATTATATTAACATATAATTTGTTTTTTGCAAGTATTTTTTAATCTTTTTTTAATTTATTTTCATTTTATCTCATTTTCAACTAAAAAAGACTTTTCTCACGGGAATATCCATGGGAAAAGTCTTTATAAATTGTATTATTTAACTTGAGTATCTGATACTACTTCTAATTGATACAATGCTGATTTTGAGTTACTTGTTCCAATCTTCGTATCATAATATTTCACACGTTTATTAACAGCAGTTACTAAATCCCCTACCAGTGTTGGGAAGATAAATGCTTCATCATGAACGTATTGTTGCCATTCTTTATAGAATTCAACATTTTTAGCATCATCAAACGCTTCTGTTGAACTAATGTTATTTATAATACTATTTCCTTTTTCACTTACAAAGCGAGCGAAGTTAAATTTAGCAGTTTCACCGAATAAGTTTGCTGGGTTTGGATCGAATCCAGTTCCCCAACCAGCAGCAAACATATCAATTTCTGGATCATCTGTTTGAACTTTTTCATAGAAATTATTCGATTCAATGGTACGTCCGGTATATAATTGAACATCTAATCCAATTTCTTTCCACCATAATAAGTATTGTTGAATTAATGATTCATTTGCATCATCACGAGTACGTGCTGCAAATGTAATACTTAATGGAGAACCATCTTTATTTTCACGAATTCCATCGCCATCAACATCTTTATAGCCAGCATCTTCTAATATTTGTTTTGCTTTTTCTGGATTATATTTAAATCCTTCTTGTTCAGCATTGTAAACATCTTTGAAGAATGGAATAATAATCGAATTTGTTCCACGTTGTAAGCCATGGTAAAGTGTTTCACCTACTGTATCCATATCTAATGCATAAGCAATTGCTTGACGTAATACTGGATCACTCATTTTAGCGTTAGGATCAGTGATGTTTTTACCACTTGCTTTATCAAATTTTCCTAAATGGAAAGCTACGTATTCGAATGATGATTTAAATGTACTTACTAAGTTTACGTTTGTTAAATCTTTATAAGATTCATATTGTGCATTTGGCATCTCGGCGATATCATATTTTCCAGCTTTCATTTCTGAAACGATATTATCAGGAGATACAATTTCCATTACGACTTTATCTAATTTTGCACGACCTTTGTAGTAATGTTCATTAGGAACTAATGTGACAGATTCACCTGGAATAATGGATTCTAACTTGAATGCCCCTAAACCAACGAATTTTGTTCCACGTACGTATTCACTCTTATCCCATTCTGCAACTGGAATTGTAGAGAAAATATGTTTTGGCATAATATACGCACTTAATGCTCCACCTGCTAATTTCATAGAAGGACGCATTTCTTTGAAATGAATTTTAACAGAATAGTCATCGATTTTTTCTAATCCTGATACTGAATCTGCTTTGCCTTCATGGAATTCTTTCATTCCAACTACATTTTCATATTTACTATTATAACGAGATCCTGTGTAATCTTTATGACCAATTGATTGATAAGTGAAGATATAATCATCAATGGTTACAGGTTGACCGTCTGACCATTTATAATCTTTAGAATTTAATGTAACAGTGACTGATTTCCCTTCAACATCAAAATCAATACTTGCCAAACCAGTATTTGTTAACTGTCTATTCTCATCGTATTCAAAAATACTTGCATCAATTTGCGAACTAATTGTTGAGTCTAATGAATCTTGTGCTAATTCATCAATGAAAACACCTTTAAAACCTGAAGATGCTACTAAAGCATATTTTAATGTTCCACCTTTGATAGCTTCTGCATCATTGACTGCTTCTGTCGCAAACTTTGTTTGTGTTCCAAGTGGTGTTTTAGTAGCTGTTGTTTCTTTATTAGAATTACAAGCTGCTAAAGCTAATACTGTTGCTGCTGTTGTTACATATAACCAATTCTTTTTCTTCATCTCATTCCTCCAAATATTTCTTCTTCCTCATAAAGTTCTCATCTCTTTATGTCGCAATCATTCTATCATAAATTAAAATAAAAGCAAATTTTTTAATCTTTTTCACTTCATTTACTCATAATCGCATAAAATTCTCATAAAGTGTCTATTGATGATAGACAAACAAAAACTCCCCCAAAGTAGTGAAGTAAATGCTACTTTGAGGGAATTAATATTTTAAACGGGGCAAACACATAGACTTACCGCAGTAGCGCAAGTACTAGAAGCCAAAGTTTGGCTTCTAGTACAGGAAAAATTGAGACCTTAGGCTCAAGTTTTAGCAATGAGACTCGCTTTTGCGAGGCTACTTGCGTCCTCCGCTACTTAAAGGGAAGTCATATAAAATTATTTAGCAGTCGTTTCGGAAACCAACTCAATTTGATACAACTCAGACTTAGCATCTTTCGTACCAATTTCAGAATTCATGAATTTCACACGTTTGTTCACGGCAGTTACAGATTCACCAATTAAAGTTGGGAAAATGAACGCTTGATCGTGAACATATTTTTGCCATTGTTTGAAGAACTCCACATTCTTCGCTTCATCAAACGCTTCAGTCGAACCAATCTTGCCAATAATCTCATTCCCCTCTGGACTTACAAAACGAGAGAAGTTGAATTTAGCTGTTTCACCAAATAAGTTGGCTGGATTTGGATCATAACCAATTCCCCATCCACCCGCAAACATATCAATTTCCGGATCATCCGCTTGAATTTTTTCATAGAATAGACTCGGTTCTAATGTGCGACCTGTATATAGTTTAATATCTAAGCCGACTTCTTTAAACCATAGTAGATATTGTTGGATTAACGCTTCATTTGCATCATCACGAGTACGAGCTGCAAAGTTAATCGATAATTTAGATCCATCTTTGTTTTCACGTAATCCATCACCGTCTGTATCTTTATAACCAGCTTCATCTAATAATTGTTTCGCTTTTTCTGGATTATAATCAAATCCTTCTTGATTTGGATTATACACATCTTTAAAGGATGGAATAATAATTGAATTTGTACCTCGTTGTAATCCGTTAAAGATACTTTCCCCGGAAGCATTATTGTCAATCGCATAAGCGATTGCTTGACGTAATACAGGATCACTCATTTTAGCATTTGGATCTGTAATATTTTTGCCTTGCTCTTTATCGAATTTACCTAAATGGAATGCGATATATTCATATTGAGAAGCAAATGAACTAATAAAGGAAACATTTGTTAAATCTTTATATGCTTCAAACTGTGAATTTGGCATTGACGCAATATCATAATTACCAGACTTCACTTGAGAAACAACTGTATCAGGAGACACAACTTCCATCACAACTTTATCAACTTTTGAACGACCTTTATAGAAATGTTCATTTGGTACTAATGTTACAGATTCACCTGGAACGATTGATTCAATTTTAAACGGTCCTACACCTACACCTTTTGTTCCACGTACATATTCACTCTTCTCCCATTCAGTAATAGGAATTGATGAAAAGATATGTTTTGGTAATACATATGACGGTAACGAACCACCTGCTAATTGCATTGATGGACGCATTTGTTTAAAGTGAATTTTTACAGAGTAATCATCTAATTTTTCTACCCCAGAAATCGAACTAGCTTCACCACTATGGAATTGTTCCATCCCTTCAATGTTTTGATAATTCCCATTGTATCGAACACCAGTATAATCTTTATTTCCAATTGCTTCAATTGCGAAAATATAATCATCAATTGTTAGAGGTTGTCCATCTGAAAATTTGTAATCTTTTGAGTTTAGTTTAACTGTTACTGTTTTCCCTTCAATATCAAATTCAACAGATGCTAAACCTGTATTTGTTAAACGACGATTATCATCAAATTCAAATAAAGTTGTATCAATTTGAGATGTAATTTGTGAGTCAACTGAATCAGATGCTAATTCGTCCATGAACACTCCTTTAAAAGGAGCTGGTGAAACAATCGCATATTTTAATGTTCCGCCTTTAATAGGTGTTCCATCATGAGTAACTTCTGATGCAAATTTCATTTTTGGTTGTGGGTTAGCACTTGTTGTAGTTGCATCACTTGATTGTCCTTTCCCGCCACAAGCTGCTAATGTTAAAGCTACGGCTGCAGTTGATAAAAATAATAGACCTTTTTTCTTCATAGAAATCCTCCAAGTAAATCATTTTGAATGAACTCGATAAAAAATAAGAGACCATAATGGTCTCTATATACAAAAAGACCACGCAAGTTCTATTGTATTAGAATCTACGTGGTCGAGTTCATTCATGATATTAGTTTGCCACATAGATACAATTTCACGACAATGAAGGTTGTATCTATATGTACAAAATGTACGTTAAGAACAACCTGTATCTAGTGGCTATGCCAACGAGTATTTAATTGTAATTGTAAATTGAATACTTTATACATGTTCTTAACTCCTTTTCTTATGATGGAGCCTATTATGCACCGATTTAATTCAAATGTCAACAACTTTTTTTTGAAAGACAACAAAAAAATAGACTCCCCGCAGTAGCGCAAGTACTAGAAGCCATTCCATTGGCTTCTAGTACAGGAAAATTTGAGACCTTAGGCTCAAATTTTAGCAATGAGACTCGCATTTGCGAGGCTGCTTGCGTCCTCCGCTACTTATAGGGAAGTCATATAAAAATTACTTAGTAGCTGTTTCTGAAACAACTTCAAGTTGGTATAAAGCAGATTTAGAATCTTTATTACCAATTTCAGAGTTCATGAATTTCACACGTTTGTTCACGGCAGTTACAGAATCACCAATTAAAGTTGGGAAGATGAACGCTTGATCGTGAACATATTTTTGCCATTGTTTGAAGAACTCTACATTCTTCGCTTCATCGAATGCTTCAGTCGAACTGATCTTAGCCATGATATCGTTACCTTCTTGACTTACGAAACGAGCAAAGTTGAACTTAGCACTTTCACCGAATAAGTTAGATGGGTTTGGATCATAACCTGTTCCCCATCCACCAGCGAACATATCGATTTCTGGATCATCCGCTTGAACTTTTTCATAGAATACATTTGATTCAAGAGTACGACCAGTGTAAAGTTTTACATCTAAACCAATTTCTTTCCACCATAATAGATATTGTTGGATTAATGATTCGTTTGCATCGTCACGAGTACGTGCTGCAAAGTTAATAGATAATTTAGAACCATCTTTGTTTTCACGTAATCCATCTCCATCAGTATCTTTATATCCAGCTTCATCTAACATTTGTTTAGCTTTTTCTGGGTTATAATCAAATCCTTCTTGATTTGCATTGTAAATATCTTTGAAGAATGGGATGATGATTGAGTTTGTTCCACGTTGTAAACCATGGTACATACTTTCACCAGCTGCATTAATATCTAATGCATAAGCTAATGCTTGACGTAAAACTGGATCTTTCATTTTAGCATTTGGATCCGTTACGTTTTTACCTTGTTCTTTATCAAATTTACCTAAATGGAATGCGATATATTCATATTGAGAAGCAAATGAACTAATAAATGACACATTTGTTAAATCTTTGTATGCTTCATATTGAGCACTTGGCATTGAAGCAATATCATAGTTACCAGCTTTCATTTGAGAAACAATTGTATCTGGAGAAACAACTTCCATTACAACTTTATCTAATTTAGCACGACCTTTGTAGTAGTGTTCGTTTGGAACTAATGTTACAGATTCACCTGGTGTGATTGATTCAATCTTAAATGGTCCAAGGCCTACACCTTTATTTCCACGTACATAGTCACTCTTTTCCCATTCAGCAACTGGAATAGTTGAGAAGATATGTTTAGGCATTACGTAGTAAGGTAAAGCTCCCCCTGCTAATTGCATTGAAGGACGCATTTGTTTGAAGTGAAGTTTCACTGAGTAGTCATCTAATTTTTCTACCCCTGAAATTGAACTTGCTTCGCCACTGTGGAATTTATCTATACCTTCGATATTTTGGTAGTTTGCGTTATAACGAACACCTGTGTAGTCTTTATGACCGATAGCTTCAATAGCGAAGATGTAATCATCGATTGTTAAAGGTTGTCCATCTGACCATTTATAGTCTTTTGAATTTAATTTAATTGTTGCAGTTTTACCTTCAACGTCAAATTCAATAGAACCCATACCTGTATTTGTTAATTTACGGTTTTCATCATATTCAAATAATGTCGTATCAATTTGAGAAGTAATGGTTGAATCTGATGAATCTGATGCTAATTCATCCATGAATAATCCTTTAAATGGAGCTGCAGATACCATCGCATATTTCAAAGTCCCACCTTTAATTGGTGTACCTTCGTGAGTTACTTCAGATGCATATTTAGTTTTTGGTTGTGGAGTTCCACCTGTTGTTGTAGAATCACTTGATTGTCCTTTTCCACCACAAGCTGCTAATGTTAAAGCTACGGCTGCAGTTGAGAAAAATAATAGTCCTTTTTTCTTCATATTTCCTCCTGACTGTCAGACTTATATCAGAATTGTCTGACAATTAAATTAACTTTCTATACTTTAACAGTTTCTTGTAAAAAAATCAATCATTTTGATTAAATTTTTTTCATTTTTTTGAAAGAAGCTTGTACTTTCTCTATTTAAATTTTATTACAGACGTGTATCTTTCAATTTTTTGCATCAAAAAAGACTTTTCGTCCTAGCAGCTACGCTAAATACGAAAAGTCCTTTTCTAGTTTTTATTATTTATCTAATGGAGTTAAAGCAATAAATGCTTCGATAGACTCTGCTACTTCTGCTAATGCTTTCTTCCAGAATTCTGGAGTACTTACATCTACTCCTAAAACTTTAGCAGTATCTTCTACACTTGATACAGTAGTTGCACGAAGTAATTCTTGATATTTTTCTACAAAGCCTTCTGGTTGTTCTTGATAGATAGCATATAATCCTTTAGAGAATAATCCACCAAATGCATATGGGAAATTATAGAAACTTAATCCTGTGCTATAGTAATGCGGTTTACATGCCCACATATATGGATGTAAGTAAGCTTGATCTAATCCATCACCATAAGCTTCTTTTTGAGCAGATAACATCATTTCTTCTAAATCTTTAGAGAACATAAATGATTGTTCACGATTTTCAAAAACAGCTGACTCGAATAGGTAACGAGAATAAATATCGACAATAATTTGTGTTGTATCTTGTAATTGAGATTCAATTAATGCGATTTTTTCTTCATCACTCGCTTCTTTAATCGCTGTATTCATAATGATGTTTTCATTAAATGTTGAAGCTGTTTCTGCAACTGGCATTGAATAATCTTGATTTAATGGACGGTGATTTTCAATGTGTAAGCCATGATATGCATGTCCTAATTCGTGCGCTAATGTGACAACATCACTTAATGATCCAGTGAAGTTTGTTAACACACGTGATTGTTTAATCATTGGTAAGTTTGCACAGAATGCTCCCCCAACTTTTCCTTTACGTGGATAGAAATCAATATAGTGTTTATCAAAGAATTCTTCTGTCATTTCCGCTAAATCCGCTGAGAATGTTTTGAAGTTTTCAATTAAGTAATCTTTTGATTCTTCCACTGTAAATGTACGACTGCTATTTCCAACAGGTGCAAATAAATCATAGAATGGTAATCCATTTTCATGTCCTAATAAGGCTGCTTTATGGCGTAAATATTTTCTAAAGTTTGGTAAGTATTCACGGATTGCTTCTAATAGTGCATCTAAAGTTTCACGACTCATACGAGAAGCTTCTAGCGTATGTGCTAATGGAGATTCAAATCCACGTAAGCTAGAAGTTGTTAATACTTCTTTTTTAATATGGTTTAATGAGAAAGCAATTGGTTCTTTAATCGCATCATACATTTTCAACTCTGCTTCGTACGCTGACTTACGCACTTCTGCATCGCTATCGTATGCTTTCCCACGAATTTCACTTAAAGTAACTACTTCACCTTTATATTCGCCTTGAGCACTTGACCACATGAAGTCGAATAATTGAGACCAAGCTTTTCCGCCACTAATAGACATTTTTGCTAAAACTTCTTCTAACTCATCACTTAATAAGTGAGTCGCATCTTTTTTAGCTTCTTCAAAATAATAACGATATTCAGCTAAGAAAGGATCTGTTGTAATGTCTGTTTGAATTGTTCCTAAAAATTTTGAAACTTTCGCATACGTAGCTTGTAAATCAGCTGAAACTCCTGCTAATTGTACTTCTACTTGTGTCGCTGTTTCATGCGTTGTATCTGTCGCTAATGTTAAATGAATATAATTATATAAACGACCTGTTAACACTGTTGATTCTTCTAATAATTTTACAACTTGTGTAATTCCTTCAATAGAATCTTCAAGTGTTAAACTTTCAAATTTTCCTTTTAACGCTTTATAAGCTTCTACATCTTGTTTAAATTCTTGACTTTCAAATGATGGGTATAAATCTTCTAATGTCCATTCATACATCTTTCATTCCTCCTCTTTTTTTCTGTATCTTTCATTATACTGTATCTAGTAAACTTTTTCCATGATAGGATTAATTTTTTAATGATTGTACAGGAGCTGGAATACGTCCTCCACGGTTTACAAATAAATCGCAATTCCCTTCTTTAACAGGCATAATTGGAGCATATCCTAACAATCCACCAAACTCTACAGAATCTCCTACTTTCCCACCAGGAACAGGAATAATACGTACAGCAGTTGTTTTTGTATTAATCATTCCAATAGCAGCTTCATCCGCAATAATTCCTGAAATTGTAGTTGCAGAAGTATCTCCTGGAACAGCAATCATATCTAATCCAACGGAACAAACGGCTGTCATCGCTTCTAATTTATCTAATGTTAAAACGCCATTGGTAGCTGCTTCAATCATTCCTTCATCTTCTGAAACTGGAATAAATGCTCCGCTTAAACCGCCAACGGCAGAACTAGCCATCATACCGCCTTTTTTCACTGCATCATTTAATAATGCTAAGGCAGCTGTTGTCCCATGAGTACCTGTAACAGATAAGCCCATTTCTTCTAAAATACGAGCTACTGAATCCCCTACTGCAGGAGTTGGTGCAAGAGATAAATCTAAAATTCCAAATGGAATTCCTAACATTTGACTGGCTTTTTGACCTATTAATTCCCCAACACGAGTAATTTTAAATGCAGTTTTCTTAACGATTTCAGCAATTTCTGTTAATGTTTCGGCTTCATGATTTTCAAGGGCTGCTTTTACAACACCCGGTCCAGAAACTCCGACATTAATCACAGCATCTGCTTCTCCACTACCATGGAAAGCTCCCGCCATAAATGGATTATCTTCTACTGCATTACAGAAAATTACGACTTTAGCACAGCCAAATCCTTCTGGGGTTATTTCTGCTGTTTCTTTAATGATTTCTCCCACTAATTTTACAGCATCCATATTAATTCCTGCTTTTGTAGAACCAATATTAACAGAACTACACACAATATCGGTTACTTTCATGGCTTCTGGAATCGAACGAATTAACACTTCATCTGAAGGACTCATTCCTTTTTGAACTAATGCAGAAAATCCACCAATAAAAGATACGCCGATGGCTTTGGCTGCTCGATCCAATGTTTGTGCAATAGAAACATAGCTATCTGCTTTTGTAGCTGCTGCGATTTGCGCAATCGGTGTTACAGAAATTCGTTGGTTTACAATTGGCACACCATATTGCAGAGATAGTTCCTGAGCTGTTTTCACTAAATCTTTTCCAATACGAGTAATTTTGTTGTAAATATTTTGATTTAATACCTCAATATCCGGATGAATACAATCATGTAAATCAATTCCGATAGTAATCGTACGAACATCAAAGTTTTGTTCTTTTACCATCGAAATCGTTTCTAAAATTTCACTATGTTGAACCATTCCTTCACCTAACCAATCCGATGCATCGCTTCAAAAATTTCATGATTTTGAATACGAATATCTAATGCTAATTTTTTCCCTTGTTCGTTAATATACGGAGCCAATTCTACAAATGGCATTTTACTTGCTGATACATCTACTAAAATTAACATTGTAAAATATTCATCCATAATTTCTTGAGAGATATTTACAATATTAATATTTTGTTCTGCTAATAATTTTGATACTTCATAAACGATACCGACACGATCTTTGCCGACAACTGTTACGACTGCTTTCATTTTCTCACTCCTCTTATAAAGTTGCTTCTATTGTAGCGAATTTTCAAAAAAAATCCTAGTCAAAACTATATTTTTCATTTTCTTCTTTTTCTTTCCAAGCTCATTTAGTGTATACTACAAGAGAAGAAGAAAAGGAGACAGTTATGAAATACGAAGAATGGTTACAATTATTTCCAAATTCTAAAATTATCCATCACATTCCAGAAGATACAAGGGATTCTATTATCCCTTTAGGAGAAAATACTTATTTACAAATTCCTTTTGATGAATTATCTAGTCGGGAATTAGCATTGTTAGAAAAATTGACAAAAACTCCAACAAAAGTATCCTCTCAACTTTCACCTTGGCAACACTACTTAGAACAAGAAGGACAATGTCCTGTTCAATTGGATACGATACAATTTATTCATGTTTGTTTAATTCAGAAAAATGAAGACTTTAATGAGCAAGAATGGTTGGAAATGATGCAAGAGATTTTTGGCGATGTATTAACGAGTTTTTCTTGTTTTCCAAAGCATTATACAATTGTAAGGAAAGCGGATGTTGAAACAATTTCGACTCAGGATTTACAAGCAATTCATGCCACAGTCGAGGAAGATTTTGCGATTTCGATGAAGATTTTCATTGGAAATGTTTGGAAAATGTCAGAGGAAATTCCAGGAATTTATCAAGCGGAGAAAGCTTTATTTGTGACGTATTTGCATGAGTCGAATAAGCAGACTTGTTTGGCTTTTGCGCCGATGGTTTTATGGGGATTCACTCAGAGAAAATTGGATATTTCTCCAATTCCTGAGACGTTGTATACACAAATGATTCAGGATGAGTTTCCTGATTTGATTGAGGCGTTGTGGCAAGAGCGTGGGACTTTAACTAAGGCTGCGACTCGTTTGTTTATTCATCGTAATACGTTGCAATATCGGATTGATCGGTTTGGACAACTCACAGGATTGTCGCTCAAGAATATGGACGCTCTAACGCTCTGCCATTTTCTTTTGATGCAACAGGAATACTAAAAAATAGAACCCCAATTTCAAATAGTAGTATAGGTCGCCAGCAACTTCGCTACGCGAATCTCATGGCAAAACTTCGAGCCTCGGTCTCGAAGTTTTATTTGAAACAAAGTACCAAAAAAAGACAAAAAGATACTACCTATGCTATAATATAAGTGGAAAATTTTTTAAATTGTCAAAGATAAAGCGTTAGTCTGTTGTCGCAGACCTAACGCTTTTTGACTATTATAAGGTCGGTGCGATTGAAGTATTTTATAGATAATTCTAAGCATTTTATGACCACAAGCGATAATAGCTTTCATTTTACTTCCTCTGCTGGAAATTCGCTGATAGAAAACTGAAAAGGTTTCTTCTTTAGCACGTTGAACACTTAACACCGACATTACTAAGGCTTGTTTAAGATATTTATTGCCTTGCGTCGTGTGCGAAGATTTCTTTACATCGGCACTTTCGTTAGAACCCGGACACATTCCAGCCCATGAAGCTAAGTTCTTATCAGTTTTAAAAGCTTCAACATTTTGACCGATTTCAGCTAATATAGTGGCACAACAATTATCACTAATACCAGGAATTGTTAGAAGAAGTTGATATTCTTCAGGAAAATGATCTAAAATATATTCATTTATTTCTTTATTGAGTTCATCTGATATCTTTTTCTGAAGTTTATATTCTTCTATACATTCTTTAATTAGAAAACGATCCACTGTAGATAGTTTACCTTCCATAGCTTCAATTAATTGTCTAGTAGAGGCTTTTATTCTACCATGTATGCAACTTTCAACATTATCTTCATTAATAACTTCTCCATTAATAAATAAAGTTAATAAAGCTTGTCCTGTCTTGCTGAAAATATCTGATAAGTAGCTTGTTATTTTAATATTCCCCCTTTGTAAAATAACATGGATATGATTTTTTATTTGAGTTAACCGTTGTTTGACTGAGATACGATAACGAGTTAAATAACGTAATTGAAGCACCTCTTGAGAAGGAATATAAGATTGGTTAATTAAACCACACCGACCCAGTTGTGCAATCCACTCAGCATCTTTGACGTCTGTCTTACGACCAGGGACATTTTTAATATGTTGAGGATTCGCAAGGACTAATTCTAAGTCAGAATCTGAAAAGATATTGAAAAGAGGGATCCAATATTGTCCTGTGCTTTCGAAGAAAACGTGCGTAACTTGATGTTCAAGTAGCCAATCAAGAGCTGCTTTTAATTCTTTAGTTGTGGTACCAAAGCTTGTTTGATATTTTTTAGGTTCGTTTGAAGTTAGAGGACCGTCTAAAATACAACAAACACTGGATTTTTGATGTACATCAATCCCACAACATACTGGGTGCATTACTTGCATAATAAAACCTCCTATTCTAATTGTTTAAGAACAATGGAACAGAAGGTAAAATGTAATTTTATTTTCATGCTCTAGGCATAATCGAGTTTTCTCATGACCCCTGTTCATCCAGTTTCCCTGACAGGAACGACAATTCCCTAATAATTCGAACGGATTAGTATTGTTCTCTAATGCAAGTATAATACCAAATTTTGTTTCTGTCATGAGTAAGACGGTGAAACCGTCTTGG
>NZ_CAUUHX010000033.1:0-20211 GCF_963545075.1 uncultured Granulicatella sp. | reverse complement strand
ACATTGTTAAATGAGTTTAAGTTTTTCAACTCTGTTTTTGTACCGAATTTTTCTTGACCATAAGGACGTAGAGAAATATTCGCATCACAACGCATCGATCCTTCTTCCATTTTCACATCTGATACGCCTGTAAACATAATAATTTGACGTAATGCTTCTAAATAAGCATAGGCTTCTTCAGGTGAACGCATATCCGCTTCAGATACAATCTCAATTAATGGAGTTCCTTGACGGTTTAAGTCTACGTATGAGAAGCCATCCGTTCCGTGAGTATTTTTACCCGCATCTTCTTCTAAGTGAACACGTTCGATACGGATACGTTTTGTTTTTCCTTCTACTTCAATATCAATCCATCCATCATGACCGATTGGGTAATCAAATTGAGAAATTTGATATGCTTTTGGATTATCAGGGTAGAAATAGTTTTTACGGTCAAATTTTGTATGTTGTGAAATTTCACAGTTTAAGGCTAATGCAGCACGCATTCCAAATTCAATTGCACGTTTATTAATAACTGGAAGTACCCCTGGATAACCCCAGTCAATTACTGTTGTATTTGTATTTGGCTCTGCTCCAAAATGAGCTGGTGAAGGAGAGAAGATTTTTGAATCTGTTTTTAACTCTACGTGAACTTCTAGCCCAATAATTGTTTCAAAATTCATCTTATTTTCCTCCTTATACGTTTGCTTGTTTTAAGTAATAGTCATTTGCTTGTTCAAATGCAAATGCTGCTTGATAAATGGTTTGTTCTTGGAAGTAATTTCCGATTAATTGAATACCAATTGGTAATCCTTCGCTAGAGAATCCAGCAGGTACAGAAATCGCTGGAAGTCCTGCTAAGTTTACAGGAACTGTTAATAAATCAGCCATATACATTTCAATTGGATCATCATTTCTTTCTCCAATTCCATATGCAGTTGAAGTCGTTACAGGCCCTAAAATTAAATCATAGTTTGCAAATACATTCGCAAAATCTTGTTTAATTAATGTACGAACTTGTCCTGCTTTCTTGAAGTATGCATCATAGTAACCAGAACTTAATGAGAATGTTCCTAACATAATACGACGTTTTACTTCCATACCGAATCCCTCAGTACGGCTCATAACATATAAATCTTCTAAAGTTTTCGCTTCAGCTGAACGATGTCCATAACGAATACCGTCAAAACGTTGTAAGTTAGAAGACGCTTCTGAAGAAGCAATAATATAGTATGCAGGAATACCGTATTTAGAATGAGGTAAGCTCACTTCTTCTACCGTTGCTCCTAATGCACGATATTGTTCAGCTGCTTTTAAGACTGCTTTACGAATTTCAGGGTCAATTCCATCTCCTAAATATTCTACTGGTAAAGCAATTTTTAATCCTTTAATATTCCCATTAATTTGTTGGTAATAATTTGGAACAGGTACATTCACACTTGTAGAATCACGGTGATCATATCCACTGATTGCTTCTAATACTAATGCATTATCTTTAACTGTACGAGTTAATGGTCCAATTTGGTCTAAGCTTGATGCAAAGGCAATTAATCCATAACGAGATACACGACCATATGTTGGTTTCATCCCTACAATTCCTGTAAAGCTTGCAGGTTGACGAATCGAACCACCTGTATCAGAACCTAAAGTGGCTAACACTTCTCCAGCTGCTACTGCTGCTGCAGAACCACCTGAAGATCCTCCAGGAACTTTTGTTAAATCCCAAGGGTTTCTAGTTTTCTTGAAATAAGAATTTTCTGTCGAACCACCCATGGCAAATTCATCCATGTTTAATTTTCCGACATTAACAGCACCTGTTTTTTTCAACAAGTCCATTACATGCGCATCATAAATTGGATTAAAATCTTCCAACATACGACTTGCAGCTGTTGTGATTAAATCACGAGTTACAATATTATCTTTAATCCCAATCGGTAATCCTTGAAGAGAAAGAGTTGAATCATAACCTTTTTCATCCGCAGCTTTTGCTTGAGCCATTGCTTCTTCTTCATTTAACGCTAAGAAAGCTCCAACTTTATCATCTACTGCTTGAATTTTTTCAAATGTTGCACTTGTTAATTCTTGAGAAGTAAATTTCTTTTGAACTAAACCTTCATGCAAGCTTACTAATGTTTGATTTTCTAATAAACTCATTCGTCTTACTCCTCTCCTTCACCCATAATTGCAGGTACTTGGATAAATCCATCCTCGCTTGTTTTTACATTTCTCATTAATAAATCACGATTTGTTCCTTTTACCGGCACATCTTCACGTAAAACATTCACTAATGAATATCCATGAGTTGTCACTTCTACTCCTGTTGTATCCACTTCTTTTAATTGTTCTACCATATCGATGATATCACTCATTTGCTCTGTGAAATGTAAAATCTCATGATCTGCAAATGATAATTTCGCCAATTTTGCAACGTGACGTACTTCTGATTCTTCAATTGCCATGACTGTTCCTCACTTTCTACTTTTCTTTCGTTTCTATTGTAAAAGGCACGTACCTTTTATGTCAATCTTTAATCAAAAACATGATACGTAAACACACCTTGAGTTGTATCTTGCATTAAGAATGCTTCCATACCATTAATCGATGAAATACGAACTTCTACCGGTGTTGTTTTTGGTAAGTATTTATTCGCAACATCTGTTACATGTTGCGCTAAAGCAATAATTTCTGATTCTCCATAAAATTGAGTCATAATATTAACAACCATTTTTTTAGGCGCATTTTCTTGATAATAAACTTTTGCGGTTACTCCTGATAAATTCGGGAAGAAGTTTTGAACTTCTGTTCTAAAGTTTTCAAAAGCAGATGATTCTTCTGTTGGATTGCCGTCCACTAATGGAAGTACCACTACTTTTTGATTCATATTTGTCCAATTTGTCACTTCAGTTCCTTCAACAGAAGTCGCTTCTAAAATATACACTCCACCACCAATATCGTCTTTTGGAGTTTGTTTAAAAATCCCAAACACAATCGGCACTGTCTTTAGCGCATCATTTTGACGCAAACGAGTTAATACAGTATTTGCAATCGATTTTGCTTGTTTTAACATTGCATCATTAGAAATTTCTTGTTCTGCATCTTTATCTCCAGCTGTATAATAATCCACTGAATTCATCGCAAGACCGATACTAATACCTCCAAGTTCATAATTGTTTTCCGTTTGAATCATAAAATCTTGTTCTAAAATTTGCGCCAAATAATAAGGATTTCTCTTACTTGCATCTGTCTCGCCATTATCTTCTGGATTTAATCCATCTGGATTTTTTTCTGATTTACGAGCCACCCACTGATTCGTAGTAGTAGAATCAATGACTTGTCCTTCTCTAAAAAAGTATTGATTCGTTGGAAAAACTGCACGTGATAATTCAATTAAGCCTGATTCAAAATTTCTTAAATTGAATCCAGTATTTAAACTTAATGTTGCTCCTCGAGTTTTACTTACTTGATACTTTCCATTTGTAATCAACGCTCTATAGTATTGATTCGACAATTGATTCGTCGTTGATTGCACCACTTTTGAACGAGAAGATTCGGTTTCAACATTTTTTTGAGTTGCTTGATTAATATTTGCACACCCTGCTAATAACATCACTGTGACACTAGCTAGAGTGATGATTTTCTTCTTCATAAGTCTTCCTTTCCTTCAATCATTGTTCTAAATTGTTCTTCATCCCATACTAAAATTCCTAGAGATTCTGCTTTGGTTAATTTACTTCCTGCTTGAGCACCTGCAATGACAAGGTCTGTTTTTTTAGAAACGGAACCTGTCACTTTTCCACCTAAAGATTCAATGGCTTCTTTAGCTTCTTGTCTTGTCATTTGCTCTAACGTTCCTGTTAATACAACTGTCTTTCCAGCTAAAAGTGAGTCTTCAAAATGAGCTGAGTTAGCTTTTCCTAAATAAGTCATATTAACTCCTGCTGTTTTTAGTTCTTCTAACATTTCTTGAACAGTTTCTTGGTTAAAATAAGCCAAAACACTATGAGCAATGACTAACCCTAATCCTTCAATAGCAACCAATTCGTCCACGGTCGCTTTCTGAAGGTTCTCCATTGTTTCAAAATGCATCGCTAAATCTTTCGCTGCTTTTGAACCAACATTTCGAATGCCTAAGCCTGTTAATAAACGCTCTAACGAGTTTTGTTTACTCGTTTCAATCGCTTGTAAAATTTTCTGCGCAGATTTTTCTTGAATTTTATCAAGTGTTAATAATTGTTCCATTGTTAAATGATATAAATCTGCTACATCTTGAACCAAACCACTTTCAAATAATTGATGAATGATTCTTGTTCCCACTCCAGACATATTCATCGCATCTCGAGATACAAAATGAGTTAAGCCTTCTTTTAAAAGAGCCGGACATTTTGGATTCATACATCTTAAAGCGACCTCTTCTTCTAAATGAACGAGTGGATTCGAGCAAGAAGGACAGTTTTTAGGAAATTCATAAGGCGCTACCCCATCTGGACGTTTTTCTAAAATCACTCGAGTGACTTCAGGAATAATATCTCCCGCTTTATGAACGACCACCGTATCTCCAATTCGAATATCTCTTTCTCGAATTAAATCCACATTATGTAAGCTAGCACGTTTCACTGTAGTTCCCGCAAGAAATACCGCATCCATCACGGCTGTTGGAGTCACTACTCCCGTACGTCCTACTGTCCATTCAATATCTCGCACAATCGTTTGTGCTTCTTCAGCAGGGAATTTATAAGCAATAGCCCATTTTGGAGCTTTTACGGTAAATCCTATTTCTTCTTGCACTTTAAAGTCATTAACCTTAATTACAATTCCATCAATTTCATAAGGAAGGTTATTTCTTTCCACTGTCATTTTTTCAATAAATGCCCACACTTCATCAATCGAATGGCACAGCGCTCTTTCTTGATTCGTCACAAATCCTAATGCTTGCATTTTTTCTAGCAATTCGATTTGAGAAGCTACTTCTAAAGCTTCGACACTAGGACTTTGATATAGAAATACTGCTAAATTTCGACTAGCTGCCACTTTAGAATCTAATTGTCTTAAACTTCCTGCAGCTGCATTTCTAGGATTGGCAAATACTTCTAAGCCTTCTTCTTCTCTTGATTGATTCAATTGTTGGAAAGATTTCTTTGGCATATAACATTCCCCACGAACTTCAATCGACCATGGTTGTTCTAGTGAAAGAGGAACAGATTTAACGGTTCTAATATTATGCGTAATATCTTCCCCTATTACCCCATCTCCTCTTGTAGCGCCTAGAACTAACTGACCTTCTTGATACGTTAGTGCTACAGATAAACCGTCAATTTTCAATTCGCACACATAGTCAATCGTGCGATTCGTTAATTTTTTAATTCGATCATCAAATGCTTGTAAATCTTCTTTTGAAAATGCATTTGACAAACTCAACATAGGATTTTGATGGGTAACTTTTTCAAAACTGTCTAGCACAACTCCACCAACACGTTGCGTTGGAGAATCTGGAGTAATCAATTTTGGATTTTCTTTTTCTAATCGCACTAGTTCATGGTACGCTTCATCATACTCATGATCCGTAACGGTTGGACGATCTTGAACATAATATTCATGACTCCAACGATTCAATTGTTCTCTTAATTGTTGGATTTTTTGTTCTACTGAAGTATCCATTTACGACTCCTCTATTCTTTCAATTGGGGCAAAACTTGCTAATAATCGTTTAATACCCATTCCTGCAAAAGCAACATCAATTTCTTGATTCGTACCTTCACCCGTTACTTTAACGACTGTTCCAACATTCCATTTCTTATGCATGACTTTGTCGCCCACTTTCCAGGCAGCTCCATCACTAACAGCAACTGTCTGTTTACGTACCGGTTGAATGCTAGAAGGCTGAACTGCTTTTGGTTGATAAGCAGTTGCCTGAGATTTCGCACGATATTTATCAAATAATGAACCCGATGATGAAGTTTTCGAAACAAATGAAGCAGTTTCCCTACTTACACTACCATACGATTTCGGTTGGTTAGAATCAAATAATTCTTCACCAATTTCTAAAATGAATCTCGATGGACGGTTCGTTTGTGTACGTCCATATAACAATCTAGAATACGCATTTGTTAAATATAACTTTTGTTCTGCACGAGTAATTCCTACATACGCTAGACGACGTTCTTCTTCCACATCGTCGTCACTCTCCATCATACTTCTTAAACTTGGGAAAATCCCTTCTTCTAATCCGATAATAAATACAACTGGAAACTCTAGCCCTTTAGCAGCATGAAGGGTCATTAATGTTACCATACGTCCATCTCCTTCATCGCTATCCGCATCAGAAACTAAAGATAAATCTGTTAAAAATTGTAATAATGGCGAATCTTCTGACTCTTCTTCTAATCTGTCTTGTTCGAATTGTTTTGCCACTGAGATAAACTCTTGAATATTCTCAATTCTTGCATCAGCTTCCATTGTATGTTGTTGCTCTAAAGAGGCAAGATATCCTGTTTTTTCAATCACTTGTTCTACAAACTCACTAATTGATAGAAATTCTTGCATTTTTCTCAAATCTTCAATAGTGGTAGCAAATTTTTCTAAAGCTTTTGCTGCTTTTCCCGATAAAGGTGATAATGTTGTTTGCAAACAGGCTTCTAATAATGAGAATTGATATACCTCAGCAAAATTCGATAACTTCGCTAAAGAAGTAGCACCAATCCCTCGTTTTGGACTATTCACAATTCTTCTAAAACTTAAATCATCTTGAGGATTTACAATTAAACGTAAATACGCTAGTAAATCCTTAATTTCTAGTCTCTCGAAGAATCGTTGCCCACCGACTAAACGGAATGGAATATTCGATTTTAATAAATTTTCTTCCATCACACGAGATTGTGCATTTGTACGATATAAAATCGCAAAATCATCATAGTGGTATCCATCTCTTAATAGACTTTGAATTTGTGACAATACATAACGTCCTTCATCTTGTTCCGATTGAGCACGATAATACGTAATCGGTTGTCCTTCATCATTTTCAGTCCATAATTTCTTCACTTTACGATTAACATTATTCTCAATGACATGGTTCGCTGCTTGTAAAATCGTTTTTGTTGAACGATAATTTTGTTCTAATAAAACAACTTTTGCGTCTTGATAATCTTTTTCAAACTCTAAAATATTACTCATATCAGCACCACGCCAACCATAAATACTTTGGTCTGCATCCCCAACGACACAAATATTTTTGAATTTCTTCGCTAACATCGTTACTAATCGATATTGAGCATGGTTTGTATCTTGATACTCATCCACATGGATATATTGGAATTTTTGTTGATAATACTGCAATGTTTCCGGATGTTTTTGGAATAATTGTACCGTCAACATAATTAAATCATCAAAATCTAGCGTCATACTTTTCGCTAACTCTTTTTGATATTCACGGTAGCATTTCGCAATGATTTGTTCCACATATCCCGTATATTTTTCGCTAAATTTTTCTACATCTTCTAAATCATTTTTTGCTTGGCTAATTCGATTTAAAATCATGCGATAATCATATTTTTCACTATCAATATCTAATTTCTTTAAAATTCGTTTCATTGCCGTTTGTTGTTCACTTGGGTCACAAATTGTAAAAGAACGTTGATAGCCTAATAATTCGATATCCCTTCTTAAAATACGCACACACATCGAGTGGAAAGTCGATACCCACATATCTTCTGCTTGCGGGCCAACTAATTGACTCACCCGCTCTTTCATTTCACGTGCTGCTTTATTTGTAAAGGTAATCGCTAAAATATTCCAAGGATGAACCTCTTCTTCTGCTAAAATATACGCCATACGGTGCGTTAATACTCTCGTTTTCCCACTACCAGCACCTGCCATAATCAACAATGGGCCTTGAGTATGTTGAACCGCCTCTTTTTGACGTTCATTCATTTCTTCTAGTAATTTCGCCGAAATACTCACAAAGTCATCCTTTCTTCTCTTATATAATCTTAATCATGTAATCCACTTAATTCTAATTCATTGACTAAATCCACACTTGAAGCGCCTGTTAATCGAATCACTCCGACTGCTTCTTGGAGGTTTCCACCTTCAACTTGGAAATATTCAAATTCCCAGTGTGGTTTTAAAACCGTTAAAACATGCGCTTTTTCTAACATTTCTTGATAAATTGGAACAATTAACCCTTCTTCAATCAGACCACTTTCTAATACACCTAATCCTGTCGCCAATCGTAAAATGATTTCACTAAACGATTGAGGAATTTGTCTAGCACTAAATTGATGTTGAAGTAACGGTAATTGATTCACTTTTTTTACATAGAAAATACCGCTTTTTGCCATTACTACTTGAATCGATACTAGAGTAGATCCTGAAATAGAACGCATAATTTTTGATGCAATTGTACGAAGCTCTCCAACCCACTCAGGATTCATTCGTTTTGAGGCAATTGAATATTTTAATTTTCCATCTACATATACATCTTCCGTAATCGGTAAAATCGTAATGTGATCTTCATAATCTCGAAGAATCGTTAAACTAAAATGACGTTGTCCAGGAACAAAAGCTGTCACCATACAAGATTGTTCCTCTACTAATTGAAATACATGATCATCCATATCATGGTCATAAATCATCATTTCCTTTTGTTTTTTATCGAAACGATTTGTCTCTAATACAGCAGGAAAACCAATACTTGATAGTAAACTTGGTAATTCACCAATACTTGTAATCATTCCATAAGGTGCTACATTAATCGCATGTTCTTCTAAAAATAACTTTTCAACCATACGATTTTGAGAAATTTCTGCTAATTCAAACGATTGATAATAACGAGTTTTCCCACTTAAGGCGATAATCGTATCTATTTCAATTTGATTTGTTAAAACATAAATCGTATCCACTTGCATGGCAAAATCTGATAATGCATGTTTATTAGAATAACGAGCAATCACTTCTTTATCTGCTAATAAAACACTTGGTTCATCTTCTTCGCGGAAATGGTGAACACGATACCCTAAACGTTTCGCCATTAAAATAACGGATGAAATTTGAGAATCTCCACCAATAATTCCAATAATACTTCCTGGTAATAATTGACTCATGTGTTTTCTACTCCTTTACAGATTTTTCATGAAGTTGATCATATTGTGATAAATGATATGTTTCAATGACCGTAATAATTTTTTGTGCATAAGTTGGATCTGTAGCATATCCTGCTTTTTGAAGGGCGTGTGCTGCTTCTTTATAATTTTTTGCTTTTAAAACAGGCTCATATAGTTTAGGATTCCAGTCCACTCCATACGTTAATAACTTAGCGTGAGCTTCCACGGATTCTGCCCAACTATTATAAACTCGAAAAGGTGCCATAATGGTGATCCATTGCCCATTGATAAATTCACTCGTTTCTAATTGGACACTTGGTTCTGCAGCACCAGCTTTCATCCCATATAAATTATAATAGTCCTTCGAAAGTCCACTTTCTCCCCAATCAGACTCTAATATAGCTTGAGCTAAACTAATACTCGGTAAAACTTTATATAATTGGTATGCTTTTTGAGAAGACGGGACAAGCGTTTGAATAAATTGTTGGTGTGCAATTTCTGTAGGGTCTTGTCTTGTTTCTTGGAACTGTAACGTCCCCATAATAATCACACTACAAATCGCTACGAATACTAAAACGATTCCTAACGTCAATCTCTTAACCCCTAATTTCATATGCGATTTCCATTTGATTGATTTTCGTCTTCCCACAGCAACACCACTTTCTATACATACCTCTAATTCTATCATAAACCTTAATTTTACGCTTGAATTTTCCATGTTTTTTATAAAATTAATTACATTTTCAATCTGACTTTAATCGACATTCTTACTCGTTGTCGCTTTATACAATTTATGATATGATATTCAAGAATTTTAAACAACGAGGTGAAAGTGTGCCTAATCAACAACAAAATCCTTTTCACATTGGACTAAGAACTTTCAAAACAGCTGTATCAGCTTTTATTTGTATTGTACTTTTTAAGGTACTCCATCGTGGTTCTCCAATGTTAGCTGTGTTATCGGCAGTATTTAGTTTAAGAACGGATCATAAACAAACTTGGAAGTTCGGAATTGCTCGTTTCTTCGGAAACATGTCCGGCGGGGTATTAGCCATTATCCTTCTTCAAGCGTATCAACATTTTACTCTTCCAGATTACACAGACTTACTATTAGTTCCTCTCGGAATTATTTTATTAATTTTATTTTGCAATCGATTCAATAAAACTGCTGTCATTAATTCATCAGCAACTTTCTTAGTGATTTTTTATACGATTGAAGCAGCTGTGAATGTAGAATATGCAATTCAGCGAGTATTAGATACATTAATTGGAGCAGTGATTGCGATGATTGTAAACCGACTATTACCAAGTCCACATTTACAAGAAAAATAGAGCATCCCAAACGGAATGCTCTTTTTTGTTAACGATAATTTCTAAATTATTGATTCGACAAGTGTGTAAAAAATCCTGTAGCACCAAATAACGCGATTACAGCGATAAACACGACAAATCCACAAAAGAATGATTTTGAAAAGTTTCGGCGATTGATATTTGAATCATTAAAACTAAAAATAATCATCATAATAAACCCTATCAGTGGAATACTGTAAAGAATGGAATATCCAAAATATTCCCACGCTCCTAATGGTCTAAATTGTTCCGGTCCTTCATAATTTACTTTTGCCATATTGAATTCCTCCTTTTTCTATCCTCAAGGTTATTATCGCTATTTTATAAAGTTTTCCCTTTATACATCTTTCACAAAACATAGAAGAAACACTAGAATCAGGGTAAAATTGTAATGATTAAATAGCTACTCTTTTTTACCTTCATATACTTTATATCCATCCGAAGATAGTTGAGCTCTTAATCCTTCTAAATCTTTAGTTCCCCAATGATCTGAAATTTTAGAAGCTGTGTCTATATCTAAATTACCATCTTTTAATAGATATGCTGAGTAACCGTAGTATTTATATTTCACAGATTTATTATCCTTACTATCAGTTTTTGTTACTTTATAAATAGTAACTAAAGAAATACTTCCCTTGTCGTAATTATTTACATTGATTCTCATATAACTTCCTTGAGATTCTATTGTATAAGTATCATAAGAATCATTTTTATGTTCTGATTTAACATAATCATCATTTTTCTTGATTAAATCTTCAAAATTTTTGATATCTTTTATTTCTTTTAATCCAGAAACTGTAATGTCTACATTTTTATTATCAATAATTTTTCCACTTTCTTTTAAAGTTTTAATATAACTGTCATTTACGGTTAAAGTGATTTTATCCCCATTTTTTAAATTAGAATAACTATCGCTTGTATTTAATTGGAAATAATTTTTAATACTATTCCCAAATGAAACTGTACCATATCCATTAAATCCAGAGAAAGTGACCGTCACTTCTTTTAACAAGTTTTCTGCAGAAACTTTTTCATATTCTTTTAAATTTTGAACTTTAAAAGTTTTCTTTTCTGCTTTAATTGGAGAATTTTTTGAACTAGTTGTAATTGTAAATGTAACTTCTTCTCCATTTTTTAGATTATTCGTTTTATTAAATTCATAATGGATCGTCTTAAGCATGGATTCAGCTTTCATTAACTTTAATGATAATTTTCTATCTTGTGCAAGCATAGAATAAGCTACAGGATCATCTTTCGTTAATGCCTTAGCTTGATCTTTATCAAGTCCTGCTTTTTTATAAACTGCTTCTTCTACTAAAGATGCAATTTCATCACTATTATATATTAAATTACCAGATTCATCATATCCGGTGAAATCTACTTTAACTTCATTTATGATACTTTTTGGAAGTGAATTATAATAACTGTATCCAAAATATGCTACAAGAGCCACTGCAAGAATTACTAAAGCTCCAATTACTTCTTTTTTCTTTTTCTTAAATATCGCTTGTGCTTTTTGCAATAATTGATTTCCATCAAATGAAGCAGTAGATTCAAAAGTTGTATCTGCGTTCTTTTCTTTTTCTTCCATTACTACTTCTTCATTCACAATATTGTTCTCTGATTCCGTCATAAAAAATCCTCTTTTCCATTTTTATTATAAATATAAATCAAATAAAGCCTTTACATAAAAGATTAAATACGATGTTACGAATAATTACTGCTTAAGATTTCCTCCTTAAAACTATAAGCAAGCTAATTATACAATATTTACTTTAAATAGCAATAAGTTCAATAAATTTATAACAAATCAATCGTATTCAACCGTAACACTTTTTATAAAACATGATTCTTAAAATATTTCAATTTTGAAAAATGCTATTAGTTAACTATCAAACTTTAAGTTCTAGAATTTAAATATTCCTTCCCCATATTCATTGTTTGTTAATTGAAACCGTAAAACAAAAAAGGCACTCCATACGGAGTGCCGTCAATAAATAGTCGAACGGAGTCGCACCGTCATCTCCTCTCTATTACTAGAAAGGCGTCTTCCTTTTTGAACTACTGCCCTATTTATTACTTTGATTGTACTATATTTACAATCCATTAGTAAATCACATATTCACGTTTTCTTTGAAAATATAACTTCGCATCAGCTTTTGGTGTAATTTTTGCTGAGAAAACTTCTTCTTTCTTATTCAAATCAAATACTCGAAGTGCATTTTGACCTTGATCGAGTCCAACATAGACAAATGTATCTTTGTTTAAAAGTTCTTCTGTTGAATATGGATCACGTTGAAGTGTGCCAATTTTTTCTAAAGATAAGTCTGCTGTAGCACGATACACTGTTTCTAATTCTGCTTGACGGTCTTTAGCCGCAATATATTCCGGACGTTCAGTTGCATGCTCTCTTCCTGATTTTCTGCCACTTACTCTTGGATGAGTTGTTTCTACTGCATAAATTTGAGAACCTGAAATGTAGAAGCTTGCTGAATTTTTTAGTGAAGTAGTATCCAATTTACGGAATGTATTTGTAAATAAATCATATTGATAATACTCATCTTCCTCTGGTTTTTCAGAAGATTTTGGTCCATCTTTTAAAGGAAGTACATTAAACACAATTGTTTCTGGATTATAAGAACGATTTCCGAATCCTGCATTAATCCATAAACCTTCTTTTTCAAGTGTTAATTCTCCCACATCTTTCACAGTACCTTCTTCAAAAGATACAATAAACTTCACGAATTTTCTTTCACTCGATTTTCTTTCTACAAAAGGAATAATGACTCCTAATTCTTTTCCCTTACGTTGGAAGATTGGTTCTTCTCCCCAGCCAAATGATGAATCTAAATGAATTGGAATTTGTTTTTCAATGATTCGTTTATTTTCATTCGAGTACATCGCATAATTAAATGTAAAGTCTCCAGTATTACTAAAATATGAAGCCCAATGAATATCATAAAATAGTGAAGAATTGTCTAATTGTAATACATGTCTATGACTGACAAGTAATGAACGTTCTAAAAGAGGAATACGACTTAATATCGCTTGTTCTCTCGCTTGCCCATTCCAAGTTCCTAATGTTTGGAATAGTTTTTTCACTTTTCCATCCACAATGGCTGATGTCGAAACACTATTACTAATTTTTCCTTCGCCTTCTTTTCCAACTTCAAAAACTGTCCCTTTTAAATATTGATTACCTTCTGCTGAAGATTCTATGGTGTAAGGAGCATCGGACATTGACGTCCAAACCATATTCCCGATTCCTAAAACTAGAAAACCAACAACAATTACGAGTAATCCCCATGCAAATTTAATTGATTTCATATTCTCACCCCCATTAAACACTGACCTTATGTTCTAATAAATAATAATCGACTAACCAATGAATGCCCATAAATCCAACTGCATAAGACATTGTCATAAAATATTGCTCCGTTTGAGTAAGCGATAAGTGTATCATCACTTGAACATAACTTGCTAAAATACCACAACAAATAGCAAAGTAACCCACTAAAGATGCCACCATCAATGCCCAACCATAGGCTTTCAACCCTTCTTCTAAAATCGCAAATTGGAAGAAGAAAACAATAACAACCATTAAAAATGCCATACAATACAAATATGCAGTTCCATTTAACGGTAATAAATATTGTAACATTGAACCCGAATTTAAGAAGTCCGTGTAATGAAGTTGGTCTGCTAAAACCGGGAATCTCCAGATCAATAGCGCCTTATTCACTCCAATAATAAGAAATTGTGTTATTTGAAGTACTAAAATGTAGGACAAAATCGTTAAAAATTTTGCAAAATACACTTGCATTCGATTCCCTGGTAAAATGAATAATCGATTAATAAAATTCCCCTTACTACGAAATTCTTTTACCCAAATATAAACAGAAGCAATGATAATAATGATAAAGGCTGCCATCAGCGCTAAATTCATTCCCAATCTCGATTGCACTAAATCCGTCACACTTCTTGTGTCCTCGACATTAAGATTTTTAGGTTCTATTCTTAAAATACGAATAAAATGAACTGCCACTTGAATGACAAAAAACACAATCGTTAGAAATCCTAACATAAATTTACTTTTTCCCAACTCATACAACCATAAATTAAAAATTTTTTTCATGATTGATATACCTCCCTCATCACGTCTACAATGGACTTACCTTCTTCTTCACGCACTTGTTCTGCGTAAAATTCTTTAATTACTTTTCCTTCATCTAATAAAATGGCTTTATCAACAATATATTCAATATCTTCGATTTCATGAGACGTTAAAATAATTCCAATTCCTTCTAATAAATCTGAAGTAAATAATTGTACAATTTGTTCTCTTGAAAAAATATCAATTCCAGAAAATGGTTCATCCATTAATACGAAATCAACATCTAGGGATAAGCCTAATAACAAGTTAACTTTCGCAACATTCCCTTTCGATAATTGTTGAATCACTTCATTCCCTTTGAATTTGAAGAAATGCAATAATTTTTTTGCTTTCTCATCATTCCAATTCGGATAAAAAGTTCTCATAAAAGCCATCGCTTCAAAAATCGTTTCGCCTTTATTGACGACAATTTGATCACAAATGTACGCTAACCTCTTCGAGCGATCTCCTTTGATCACCTGTCCATCAATACTTACTTCCCCTTTTTGGATTGGAATTAATCCCATGATCATATTCATAATCGTTGTTTTCCCAATCCCATTCACTCCGATTAATACGGTAATTTCTCCACGTTCTGCTGTGAAAGAAATCCCATTTAATACGGCTTTGTTACCAAATCTCTTATGTAAATGTTTCACTTCTAACATGCTATTCTCCCCCTCTTCTCTTCATCGCTTGTTCCAACTGTTCTATGACTTCCTCATTCGAAACATGTAATGAATAAATCGAATCTGCAAATATTTGTATCGCTTCTTGTAACATTTCTTGCTTTAATTGCCCAATTAATTGGGGATTATCTGTCACTCGACTCATGACATTATTTCCTGTCGAAATCAATCCCATCTCCTCCATTTCTCGAAATGCCCTTTGAACAGTATTCGGATTGACTTGAAGTTGACTAGCAAATTCTCTTCGACTGGGCAATTCGCTTCCTAATTCCCATTCACCCGATACAATTTGCTTTTTAACATAGTCAATAATCTGTTCATATACCGGCAATCGTTTATCAAATTGGATCATAACATTTCATCCCCTCCTTGTACTATTGTGTTAATGCATTAATACACTTTGTTCTTTGACTGTATTATACGCTTAACACACTTAGTTCGTCAACTATTTTTTGAAAACATTTTTATAAAATCCGAAAAATTCTTTTGCTGGCTATTTTTTGCGATAGATTTGTCGATTGGATACCGGTTTAGACAATAAAAAAACTTTAGACAGGAATTCCCCATCTAAAGTTTTCACTAGGCATTAGCCACGTAATTGACCGTTTTGCCCTAAGTTTTCATGTTTGATTTCTTGAATAATAATGTGAATATGTTCTGTAGGAGCTCCCGTGTTTTTAGAAACAACTTCTGTCACTTCTTTGACAAGCGCTTCTTTTTGTTCACGTGTACGTCCTTCTAACATTTCAATATGAATAAATGGCATGGCTATCCCTCCTTATTGTAAGAATAGTATACGCCTATACTCGATATTTCTCAATCATCTGTTGCATGGTTTTATTACGAAACAACACATATAAAATCACTGTGTTCAACGGTAAACTGATGATATTTTTCAAAATTCGAATTCCCATAAATGCTGAGAAAGCTTTTTGTGTCATCATATAAATCCAAAGTGAATTAAATCCTAAATTAATCACAACTGTAATGATGAGTACCGTCACAAAAATACGTTGAAGTGATAATTCTTTACGATACAAGCAATAACCGTAAATTAATCCACCTAAAACAGCCGTTAAAGTAAAACCAGGGAAAAAGTTACTTGCTTCTCCTCTTAGGAAGTTCCCTAAAATATCTACAAAAAATCCTACAACAGCTGCTCGATAAGGTCCTAAAATAATCCCAGCCAAAGCTGCTCCAATAAATCCGAATCCGATTTGTACGAGATTTCCCATTTTTATCGATGGAATCATCTCAATGATTAAACGCACGGCAATCATTAATGCCGTTACCGTTAATGTTCGTGTTAATGGTGTTTGTTTGTTCATATTAGCATCTCCTTTTATCTGTCATAAAGAGCTGCTCCATTTAATAAATGGTCTGTCATTAAATGCAGCGAATGCGAATACACTACCGCAAAGAATTCTCTTTTTCGTCCAATCGGCAACATCCCATCCGTTTGGCACTTAACGCAATGTATTCTACTCTGATTTGTTGTGGTTTGCCTCTTCGATTGACGAAACCTTTTCCATGCACTCCTTTCTACCAGAAAATAGCATACCTGTTTTCTAGAATATCGTCAACGAAACTGTCTATCTTTTCCTAAATACAATTGATGAATAAGGCGCTTTCAAGTATAATGAAAGTAACAGACAAGGAAGTGAAAAGTATGAGTAATGAACGTTATTTAGTAATTGAGTCGAATATGAGAAGTTTATCCTTCCATTTAGAATCAATTACAAAATCAAAATATGACAGCGACTGGCACAGCACGATTCATTCCCATCCATTTATGGAATTATTTTATGTATTAGATGGAAAGGGAGAATTTATCATTGAAAATCGACGTTTCCCTGTAAAAGCACAAGATTTTGTTATTATCAATCCACAAGTTGAACATACAGAAGTTTCTTCACCAGAAGAACCTCTCGAATATATTGTATTAGGGATTACAGGACTCTCTTTTTCTAACTTTTTTAATACGCAAACAAATGTTGAACAACCTTTTTCATTTTTTAACTTACGTGATGAACAAAAAGACATTTTAGTATACTTAAATGCCATGGTAACAGAAGCAACGAATCATTCAATGAGTTATGAATTAGTTTGTCATAATTTATTAGAAATATTGCTCATTAAAATTCTACGCAATAAATCTTTTGAAATTGATGTAAGTCCAATTAATAAAACAACAAAAGATATTAGCCTCATCAAACATTATTTAAAAACGCACTATAGAGAACAAATTTCTTTACAAGATTTGGCAGATTTAACCCATTTAAGTCGATTTTATATTTCTCACAGTTTTAAAAATGAAATGGGGCAAACTCCAATGGAATATTTGGCAGATATCAGAATTGAGGAAAGTAAGGTATTGCTTTCTACAACGAACTACTCGATGTCACAAATTGCATCCATTGTAGGATTTTCAACGCAGGCTTATTTTTCAAAACAATTTAAACAAAAACTCGGTATGACTCCACTCGCATACCGTAAATCGCAATTAGAATAAGAGGAAACTATGATACGACAACCACTACCTGAAGAAAGAACGCAAATTATACCACTCATCCAAACGATTATGGAAGATATGGAATTACCAATTTTAACAAAAGTCTCGCCTAGCATCCTTCATACAATGCTAGAAGAAGCCATGCTACAAGAGGACTTTCGCTACAGCTTAACGAATACACTCGTTTATATCGAACACGGAACTGTTGCAGGAGCCATCTTTGGATACCATGGGCATCTCGAACCAAAAATTGACGATCCATTTTATCAATTATACGAAGCTTACGATATCCCTTCTTCCATTCGTCTCTATGAAGATTCTGAAACACAAGCTGGAGAATGGTATATTGATATCCTTTCGGTACATCCAAATCACCGTAGAAAGGGCATTGGGATGAAATTATTACAAGCCGTTGAGAGCTTAGCAAAGCAACAAGGTGCTAGTGTCATCGCTCTAAATTGCGAAGAAATCAATCATAAAGCGTATCAGCTCTATCAAAAACTAGGCTATACGGCAACTAGTACAAAACTATTAAGCGGACATTCTTATTATCATATGACAAAAAAACTTGAGTGACTCACATCACTCAAGTTTTTTAATACTTTTATTATTGCGCACTTGCTTGACGTAAATTGATTGTACGTCCAAATGGTAACACTTCAAATCCTTTTACATTTTCAGCTAATAAATAACTTTGAGAAGCTTGATAAATTGGAGCTATTGCTGCATCATTCATAATAATTTTTTCTGCAGCTAGCATTTGATTCCAACGATTTTCTGGTTGAGTCGCATAAGTAGATTTCACAGCATCTACTGTTTTATCATATTCAGCATTTGAGTATTTCCCAAAGTTAATACCGCCGCCTGTAATATATTGCTCTAAGAAGTTCAATGGATCTTGATAATCTGGAGCCCAAGTTCCATAGAAAATATCAAAGTCGCTTGCACGTTGTAATTCTAAACGGTTTTTCAATGGTACAGGTTGTAATTTAAAGGTTACACCTGGTAAGTTCTTTTGAATTTGCGCTTGTAAATATTCTCCGACAAGTTTTGAAGTACCTGTATCAGAAGTTAATAAAGTAACGGTTACTTCACTAACCCCTAATTCTTTTTTCGCTAATTCCCATTCTTTTTGAGCTTCTTGTACATCAAATTTCAAGAAATCACCTGATTCATCTACAAAATCTTTTCCAGTTGCTTCATTTGTTGCAAAACTTTTTGGAATTAATCCTGTCGTAGGAATTGAACCATCTTTTAAGACATTATTTGTTAATGCTTGTTTGTCATAAGCCATCGCAATGGCACGACGGAAGTGTTGATTTGCTGTTGTTGGTTTCAATGTATTAAAATTCATATATCCCATTGTTGCTTTTGGTTGCGCATGGAATGTTGGTTGAGATTTATATTGATCCACAAATTGGTCACTAATCGTTGTATATTGAACTTGTTTTGAATCAAATAATTGAACAGAAGTTGCTACTTCTTTAGATACATTCACTGTTACTTCGTTTAAAGCAACATTGCTAGCATCCCAGTAGTCCGCATTTTTCACTAATTTCCAAGTTAATTCTGAACCTGTCCATCCTTCTAATTTGAATGGTCCATTTACGACTACATTTGAAACATTTGAACCATATTGGTCCCCTAATTTTTGAGCTACTGCTTCAGATTGTGGTAAGAAACGTGAACCCGTTAATAATTTTGGTAAATATGGAGCTGGATTTTCAAGCGTAATTTCTAATGTTTTATCATCAAGAGCTTTCACGCCTAATTCTTCCACTGGTAGTTCTCCACTACGAATTTTTTTCGCATTTTTGAACACATCCGCTGATTGCGCTACATGTCCTTCTTGTGGATTCACTAATTTACGATATGTAAATACAAAGTCTTGTGCTTTTACAGCAGATCCATCTGACCATTTTGCATCACGTAATGTGAATGTATAGACTAAACCATCTTCACTCACTTTTGGTTCTTGAGCAGCCATTCCTAATTCAACTTTATTATTCGCTGCTACACGATATAATCCTTCAAAAATTTGTCCCATCATATCAGAACTTGGAACATCATCATAATCTGCACTATCTAATGTAGTTAATTCACCAAAGGTTGTCATTGTTAAGCGATTTGCAGCATTGGTTGAAGTAGATGATGAATTGCTACCACAAGCTGCTAAACCTACCGCCACTAATAAACTGGACATTAACATTTTAGTTGTTTTTTTCATAACAATTCTCCTTTTCATTTCATTCATCGTTTTCACGATAGAGTTATAGTAACAGATTTTATCCGATTTCCCAATTATTCTGCTCAAAATTTTGAAAATTTTCTGAAAATAAAAAAGGCTGCCCTTAAAGGCAACCCTTAGTTTCATTATTCAGGTTGTTCGACAAATCCTGTTGGTGAGAAATCACCGACAGGATTTTTTATATG
>NZ_CAUUHX010000032.1:0-20928 GCF_963545075.1 uncultured Granulicatella sp. | reverse complement strand
GTACATATTATTTATAGACTTCTTGGGTACAGTAGTATTTGGACGCCAGTAGCCACCTTTGGTGTCTCTTGGCTAAAAATCAAGCCTATAGTCTTGATTTTTCCAGTAATAGAATCTGCTTCTGCAGATTCTATTGCTCATACTACTGTAAGAAGTCTATGGAGGGAAGATTCATTTACTCTTTTTCTCAATTGATTGTGTTTCGTTTCTTATCTGAAATTCTTATATTTGGTTCGTTAGCAACGGACCCCAGCTATACTAATTCTATGATAAGGACTTTCTTTTACTCTTTTTCAATTCATTATTTTTTCATTTCTACTTTATTATTCGTATTAAATAAGCTATAATATTAACAAGAAAACGTTATCAAATTTTATTATGATTATTAGGAGGTTTTGTTATGATGGTTATAAATCCTCAAAGGTATAAAAATGGAGATACTTTTTATAAACTTTAATCTAAAACTCTATTGGATAAAGTGTTTAAAATCATTATGGAAAGCTTTTTCTATAAAGGAGGAATTTATATGAGAGGTGTGTTAATTTTTACAGTAGTATTTGCGTTAATTGTTATTGGATTGATTATGAATTTCAAAAAGATAGTTAGATGGATTAAAAATATTTAATATTTAGTTTCAAAGTAAAAAGGTATAAAAGCTTTGCTGTTGCTCTGCTTTTATACCTTCTTCTTATACAAATCTTTTATGTTTTGATTGGCTCCATTTTACGGTAATCCAGCCGCTGAATGTTCCTACGATTGCTCCTGCTAATACATCTGTTGGATAATGAACGTATAAATACATTCTTGAAAAAGCAATGAGACTAGCTAGTATAAACGCCATAATCCAGTACTTTTTCATACGAAGGAAATACAATACACTCACAACAGAAAATGAAATAGCTGTATGCCCTGATGGGAATGAATAGTCTATTGGTTTTGAAATTAATAAAGAAACCGCTGAATTAACCTCATAAGGACGAGTTCTTGCTACGATAGGTTTAATTAAACCATTACATAAAATCGTGTTGACTACCACCGCAATTACTAAAAGAATTCCTAACGCTCTAGTTTTCTTATTCATTAATAAAACCGCAATTATCGCTAACCAAATGAATCCAATATTTCCCAACGATGTGATGAATATCATAAAAGAATCTAGAACCGGATGATGTAATTTTTGGAATCCATCTAGAATTTGTAATTCTGTCATCTATTTAGAATCCTTTTCCTTTAATTTTTGTAATCCTAATACTAATAATAAACCTACTAAAGCTGCAATTGGTGAAAATGTTGAAAAATTCATTGCTTCTTGAGGAATTTTTAATGTCGTTGGTCCCATTACAATCGCATAAAACGAACCAATCATCATCCCAATGATGCCATAAATCATTTGACTACGATAATGTTCTAAACAATATTTAATGGCTTTTACCACAAATAATGCTCCTGCTAACACCCCTAAACTAAAAATAGCTAAACTTGGAACATACGCTAAGTTGAACGTTAAAACTTCTTTAACAGCAAAAACAACTGGAATATAAGCTCCAAAAATTAATAATAATGTTGAACCAGAAATTCCTGGTAAAAACATGGCTGAAATTGCAATCATCCCGATAAAGAATAATTTAATGGAATCAACAATAGAAAATTGGCTTAAGTCAAAACTTCCTTTACCAGTACTAGAATTCATCCAAGTAATTCCAGCTACAATCGCAACTCCTAGTAAAATGTAAAAAATTCCCATTAAAGGCTTTTTCAAAGATTCTTTTTCTTCCATCATCATTAGAGGAATAGCCCCTGCAATAAATCCGATAAATAAAGAACTTACTCCATAAATATGAGATTCAAATAAGGAAGATAAAACTAAAATGGCACTGACCATTCCAATCCCCCAACCAATTCCTAATTTTACTAAATAAGTAAGAGCTGCTTTCTTCTCTTGTTTACTTCCAAAAGCCATATCATGAATAGAACCAATAAATTGGTCATAAAATCCCATAATAAAAGCTACTGTTCCTCCAGAAACGCCGGGAACACTATCGGCTAATGCCATACAAAAACCATTTAAAATTTGACGAAACATAAGTTTCTCCTTTCATTTATAAATAAAGAGACTAGGCTACTGCCCAGTCTCCATCAATACTAGTCTAAGAAATCTTTCAATTGTTTTGAACGACTTGGATGACGTAATTTGCGAAGTGCTTTCGCTTCAATTTGACGGATTCTTTCACGAGTAACTCCAAATACTTGGCCTACTTGTTCTAATGTACGGATTTCTCCATTTTTGTCTAGACCAAAACGTAAACGTAATACATTTTCTTCACGATCCGTTAATTGTTCTAATACTTCATCTAATTGTTCTTTTAATAATGCATATGCTGTATGTTTAGCTGGACTTGTTGCATTATCATCTTCGATAAAGTCACCTAAATGTGAATCATCTTCTTCCCCAATTGGAGTTTCTAATGACACTGGTTCTTGAGCAATTTTTAGAATTTCTCTCACTTTTTCAGTTGGTAAATCCATTTCTGCTCCAATTTCTTCAGGAGTAGGTTCGCGTCCTAAATCTTGTAATAGTTGTCTTTGAATACGAACTAATTTATTGATGGTTTCTACCATATGAACTGGAATACGAATCGTACGTGCTTGGTCAGCAATCGCACGAGTAATTGCTTGACGAATCCACCATGTAGCATAGGTTGAAAACTTAAACCCTTTTGTATGGTCAAATTTCTCAACAGCTTTCATTAAGCCCATATTTCCTTCTTGAATTAAATCTAAAAATTGCATTCCACGTCCTACATAACGTTTCGCAATCGAAACTACTAAACGTAAGTTAGCTTCTGCTAATTCTTGTTTTGCTTCTTGATCTCCTTGTTGGATACGTAAAGCAAGGTTTACTTCTTCATCCGCACTTAATAATGGAACACGTCCAATTTCTTTTAAATACATACGAACAGAGTCATTAATTTTTACATTTGACGATAAAGCTGTTTCGTCTTCTGTCATTTCTACTTCAGGTTCTTTTGCAGATTCTGAAGATAATTGACGACTAGTTGGTCCACCATCTGCATCTACTACACTAACTCCAGCATCTTCGAATTGTTGGATTAATTTATCCATTCCTTCTGCATCTAATTCATATGGAATCGCAATTTGCGTTGATAAATCATCATATAAAATTTGTCCAAACAATTTTCGTTCTGCTAACAATTTACTTGTAGCTTCTTTTAGCGTTTGACCATTCTTATTGTTTTCAACTGTCATCCACTATTCCTCCATTCATGATTTTTTTAATTGTTTCTGAATATTCACTAACTCGATCATCAATTGATTGGCTCTTGCAGCATCGTTTGATAATTGAGCTTCTTTCATTTCTTGCATACATCTTTGATATTGTTGTTTTAAATCTTCTTTTTTTGATAAGAAATACATTAAATCATGAACTTCTTTTTCGGTACATTCCTCAGGCATTTCTAGCCATTCAATCATCGACAATAAATTTCGATTGACGGTATCCGATTCATCTAAAAAATTCATAAATTCTTGAACTAATAATTCTTCAAGATGCTGCTCACGATAGCTCCTCAACAAAATATAAAATTGTTGGTAGTCTACCGATGGAAATTCAAACTCTTCATTTTCTCTTGCTAAATAACTCCATGCTTCTGGAGAATGTAGCAAACGATAGAGAAGTTGTTTCTGAGAAACTTCCATTGGACTATCCTGTGAAATTTTCATAGGATTTGACGTCCACTCCCCTGTTAAGTAAGAAGATTGTTGCTTGAATTTTCGTTGAACAAAATTGACTTGACTGGAAAGTAATTCTACAGAAATTCCAAACTCATCAGATAATGATTTAATTGCAAATTCACGTTCAATCGGTTTAGAAATTTTTGCTAATTCCATCGTCATTTGTTCTAAAAATTGAACTTTTTCTCGTTCAATTTCTAAACGATATTGTTTTGAAAAATATCGCTTTTTAAACTGGAAAACAGATTCCGTATGATGCGCTAATTGTTCAAGGTAAGCTTCTGCACCTCTTTGCTGAATAAATTCATCTGGATCCTTACCCGCATCTAAAGACAGAATTGAAATCGTTAATGCTGAATTTTCTTGCAATAATTCAATCGCTCGATTCGTTGCATCTAATCCTGCTCTATCACTGTCGTAAGCAATAATAATTTCATTTGCTACACGTGACAAAATTTGAATTTGTTCTTTTGTTAAGGAGGTTCCCATTGATGCTACTCCATTTTTCGCACCAGCTTGCCAAGAAGCAATGACATCCATATACCCTTCATATAAGACAACTTGTCCAGTTTTACGAATCGCTGATTTTGCTAAATCATAATTAAATAAGAACTGTCGCTTATTAAAAATAGGTGTTTCTGAACTATTTAAGTATTTTGCTTCTTGTTCATCAACCATGTCATCATCATTCGGTAAAATTCGACCAGAAAAAGCAATTACTTTTCCTTGTTCATTTCGAAGAGGAATCATAATCCGTTGATAAAAACGATCGATAAAATCATCATTTCTTGAAACGAATAATCCGGATTCTTCCATTTGTTGAGGCGTTAATGGAATCTGTTTGATTAAATTCGTCACATAAGTGCGATCTTTTAAAGCTAATCCCATTTTAAAGGTCTGAATCGTCTCTATTGTATATCCTCGATTTTGTAAATACTCTAATGCTTTTTCACCTCCACGTGTTTGCAATAACACATGTTGATAAAATTCAGCAGCTTTTTCATGAGCCTCAACAAGCGGTTGATAAGTATCTTGAACCGTTGGTCGAGAAATCGAATATTTATTTTCAAACGGGATTTGAGCTAATTCCGCAACTTTTGCTACTGATTCAACAAAAGATAATCCTTCAATTTCTGATATAAATGAGAAAACTGTCCCTCCTCTACCACAACTAAAGCAATGATAGATTTGTTTTTCCTCTGTTACTGAAAATGAAGGTGTCCGTTCATCATGAAAAGGACAATGGCCAAAATAATTTTTCCCTCTTTTTTTCAAAGAAACATACTGACTAATAATATCGACAATATTAACTTGCGATTGAATTTGATTCAGCGTTTCTTCAGGGATGACTTGACTCATATACTGCCTCCTTTTCCTGAAATGTTAAGGAACTTTTCCCTTTGCCTGTAGTATCCCTAATGATACAGGATATATATTATCATCAATTGAAAATTGTTTCAACTAATTTAGCTTTTCTATTATAAAAAATATCATTCTATTTTAACTGAAATTTAAAATATAAAAAACTCAAGAATCGCTACTATTTTAACGATTCTTGAGTTCGATAAATCTAGGAATAATCCTAGCCTAATTTGTTGTAATATTCAACGATTAATGATTCGTCAACATCAGATGTTAACTCATCACGTAATGGTAGACGGTTTAATGAACCTTCTAATTTTTCTTCATCAAATGTAACAAATTCTGGACGTCCATATAAAGATTCTAAAGATTCTTTAATGATTGTTAAGTTACGTGATTTTTCACGAACACCAACAACATCTCCAACTTGTACTTGGAATGAAGGGATATCTACACGTTTACCATTTACAGTAACGTGACCGTGGTTTACTAATTGACGAGCTTGACGACGAGTTGAAGCTAATCCTAAACGGTAAACTACGTTATCTAAACGTTGTTCTAGAAGGATCATGAAGTTTTCACCATGTTTACCTTCTTTAATTTTGCCAGCTTTTTTGAATAAAGTAGCAAATTGACGTTCGTTCATACCATACATATGACGTAATTTTTGTTTTTCTTGTAATTGTTGACCATACTCAGATAATTTACTACGGTTGTTTGGTCCGTGTTGACCTGGTGCGTATGGACGACGAGCGATTTCTTTTCCTGTTCCTGAAAGTGAAATGCCTAAACGACGAGATAACTTCCAGCTTGGTCCAGTGTAACGTGACATTGAACATTCCTCCAATAATAAAAAATTTTTTATGGAGTAAAATAATTGCGAAACAGTAGATTCGTGCAGTCTCTATTAGGGTTCACCTTTGCAGCCGTGGTTACTACCTTCCTCTAAATGGATAGGACTGTTGACGAGCTTCTCTTATTTCTGCTGCATATTTTACACAAAAATTATTCTAACAGATGTTTGAATAAAATGCAAACTATTTTATGCAATTTCTTCCCATTCCATTTGAATATTCGCACAGCGATTCCCATCTTGGGAAATTAAATGATACGTTTGTGTTCTCTCTTGACTTTCTTTTGCATTTTCTTCCCATAAAGTTGAACATGCAATGGTTGATTCTGGTAATACTTCCTTTTCATATTTAATCACCACTTGTTTCAACTGATGTTCCTCTAAAAACTCCATGCCTAATTCACTAAATGCAAAATCAAAGTATCGAGCATTATTCACATGTAGATTCTCATCTATATCATTAATTCGAATTTTGTATTCCCCTGTTTTTGCATCTGTATAATCTTTTTTAGGAATTCGAGTTGCTTTTCTCATTTCTTTTCCAATTGATAATGGATATTCCAACACAACTTCTTCATCAATGGAAACTATCTTACGTGCGTTCATATCAAGCATGGCAAATGTCGTCAAACATTTAAACAACTCTTCCCTTTCTTTTGAAAGAATGCGATATTCACGATAAGTAAAAAATTTATTATAGCTAATCGCTTCTGTTTCAATGATGACTTCTTCATCTACCTTTGGCATGCGATGAATCTCTATTTCGTGTTGGATCACAATCCATGTATAGCCCTTTTCATAAACAAAGTTTGGATTTTGTAATTGTTGTTGTTGCTTTCTAGAAGCTAACATCATCATTCCTAAAGCTTGACTTAATAGTAAATTTCCTTTCCAATCACATTCATATGGAAGAATTGAGCGCTCTACTTGGCAAATTACATCAACCGTCATAGCTTCCTCCTATAAATTCCAAATATCTTGACTATCTTCATTTAATACAGATACAATTTCTCCTTTATGGAAAATAACAATCGTATCTGTTGGTAAATGCATCATATCATAAAAGTTTGGATAATCAGGGAAAATTTCATAAGCTTTTGCTCCTGATAATGGTTGAGATTCAATTTCTTGATCAACAGGTGCTACATACCATGTTTCATCATCAAAACGATGCGCATAAAAATCTTCCACTTCAAATGTATGATTTGCAATAATAACCGGACTATCAAAACGGAATGGAACTAACTTTCCTAATGTTTTCGTACGTTTTCCGGCTTTAAATGTTTTTTGAACAATTTCTAAGAAATAACTACAATCTGTAATCCATTCTTCTAATTGTTTTTGTTCATAATTTGGAACGCAAACATGATACTCATTTTCAATGGAAACAACTTTAATATTTCCATAATGGATTGGAATTAATTGATTTAATTCTTCTAAATTTTCTTCAAAATAGTCTTCTACAATCGTTAATAAATCTTCTGCTTCTTTTTGATAAGCCTCTTCAGCTTCTAATATAAATAATCGTTCTTGAATTGTTCTTGTAAATTTCATTTCATCACTCCTTGTTTTCTAGTATACAGTATTTAAAACATTTTTTCTTGTATCTTCCCCTCATACTAATAAATTTGTTATACTAGAGTCAATTAAGGGGGCTTAATATGAACGACCAATTATTTTATAAATTTTATCAAAAAACACCATTAGAAAGAAAAAACATTTTATCAAACTTATCTCATTTATCAGATGAAAAAAAATCAAACTTATTCAATGGATTCAACTTACCAGAGTCAGTAGCTAATCAAATGATTGAAAATCAAATTGGACTATATGACTTACCACTTGGAATTGTGCCAGAAGTAACGGTAAATGATAAAACTTATATCGTCCCAATGGTAACAGAAGAACCTTCCGTAATTGCTGCAGCAAGTAATGGTTGTAAAATCATTCATCGTTCAGGTGGATTTACTACTACTCAAGAAAAGAGAGAAATGATTGGGGAAATTGCGATCTATGATTCTCCCTATTCTATAGAAGAAATTGAGGATAAACTTTCAAAAGAAATGGAACACTTATTTTCTATCGCTCATGAAGCTCACCCTTCTATTGTCAAACGTGGTGGTGGAATTCAAAAGATTTGGGTAGAAGAAAAACAACATCCTCATCATACATTTTATGTATTTTATGTTTCTGTTGATACTAAAGAAGCAATGGGGGCAAATATTTTAAATACGATTTTAGAAGCCTTGGTTTCTCCTATCGAAACTTTTACAAATGGAACTTGTATTATGGCAATTTTATCGAATTTAGCAACTCATTCAGTCATAACGACTACTTGTCGTATTCCATTTGAACAATTAGCAACAAAGACGATTTCTGGAGAAGAAATTGCCAAAAGAATTGAAATTGCAAGTGAACTATCCCAAGTAGATACTTATCGAGCTGCTACTCATAATAAAGGAATCATGAATGGAATTGATGCAGTTGTGATTGCAACTGGAAATGATTGGAGAGCGATTGAAGCTGGAGCACATGCTTATGCAACCTTATCAGGAACCTATCAACCTTTTAGTAAATGGTTCATCGATGATGATAAAGAATTAGTAGGAACATTGAGTATTCCAATGCCAATTGGTACAGTCGGTGGATCCATTGCCATTCATCCTGCTGCTCAATTTGCTCATGAATTATTGATGAATCCATCTGCTAAAGAATTAGCTTCTATTATTGCTTCTATTGGTTTAGCACAAAATTTTGCTGCATTAAAAGCATTAGTAACAGATGGTATTCAAAAAGGACATATGAACTTACAAGTAAAATCTCTAGCTTTAACAGCCGGAGCAACCGAAGAAGAAATTCCACAAATTGTACAATTATTAAAAGAACACAAACATTTAAATTTAGAAACTGTACAAAAAATATTAGAAAGTATTAGATAATGCATAAAAGCCATGAGATTTGTATTTATGAATCTCATGGCTTTTATAGCTACTTCAGAAAAATCTTATATTTTAATCGTTCTCTCGTTTATTCCAATAAAAAAGAAAAGATTTTTCATCGTAGCATTGGTACTAGAAGCTGTTTTTTCAGCTTCTAGTACTGGAAAAATCGAGACTTTGGGCTCGATTTTTAGCCATGAGATTCGCTTTTGCGAAGCTGCTGGCGTCCATTTGCTACCTCAGAAAAATCCTTTTCTTTATCTTTCGTCTTCTGTATATTCCATCAATGTAAAGATGTCATATCCTTCGATTTTTTCACGGCCTTTTAAGTCTGTTAATTCTACTAAGAATGCTAAACCAACAACTTCTCCACCTAATTTTTCAACTAATTTCGCACAGGCATCCATAGTTCCACCTGTTGCTAATAAGTCATCACAAATTAATACTTTTTGTCCTGGTTTTACAGCATCTTTATGTAAATGTAATTCTGCAGTACCATATTCTAAATCATATTCTACAGAAACTGTTTCACGAGGTAATTTCCCTTTTTTACGCGCAGGTGCAAAACCAATTCCTAATTCATAGGCAACTGGACATCCAACGATAAATCCACGAGCTTCAGGACCAACAATCATGTCAGCTCCTCTGCTTTTCGCATAATCTACGATTTGTTGTGTCGCATATTGATATGCTTTTCCATCTGCCATTAAAGGTGAAATATCTCTAAAAATAATTCCTTCTTTAGGATAGTTTGGTACACTTGCAATGTAATTTTTTAAATTCATTTTTCTTCCTCCATATTTGTCAGCCAATTTGTTAATTCTGTAAATTGACTATAGATAAATACTCTTTCGAGCCAAAGTTCTTCTTGCAATTGTTTCATTAAGGTTGACTGCATTAAATCCATTGATGTGGATTCTGGATTTAATCTTAAACAGCCGTTTTCTATTATAACAAATTTTAATTCAAAAAACACTTTTAATATCACTTTAAATTGATGTAGTGGAATTTTTAAATAATTTGCTAATTCTCCAGTTTTTTCATTATAAGGAACATTCGAATGTGTTTTTAAATATTGATAAACAGCCACAAAGCGTTCTCTTGTTGGAATTCCCATTGTCATAATAGATTTTGGCGTATATGCAATGATATACATTTTTTGCATATATAAGTGTTTACGAAATTCTTGAATGACTTCTTTAGATTTTGGACAATCAAATACTACAATCGATTCAAAATCATCTTGCTGTTCTTCTTTCATCCATTCTTCTATTGAGAATACTTTCGAAGTTGTATCAATTCTTTCACTCACTAAAGGTTTAAGTGCTTCTCTTTCAACTAAATAAGCTGCCTTCTTCACGGATAAATGATCCGGACGAATTTTATTCGTACGCCAATCAAAAATTAACGCATCTTTTACAGCAATATCTTTTAACATTAATTGAGGCAAGCGATTTTGTTGCCATTCATTAATTTCTAAGGTTCCAATGACTTCAACTTCTGCTTGAAGATTTAAGCTATCCGCCCATTCTCCTTTATTAAAGATTAAAGCTTGTAACTGTTGCTGTTCAGAGTTCAACGTTAATTTTAAATGCTGTTGTTGAGCTCCAATCTTTTGCTTTTGCCCTACTGTTACGGAACTAATTTTAAAAATTGGTTCAGCATTATTTGTTCCATAAGGTTTTAATGCTTGAAGAGAATCAATAAAATCAACATTTACTTGAGATAGTGATAGTGCTTCTTCAATACTAATCACTTTTTCAGATTCCAATAATTCAGGATGTTGTTTCGCATAAGTTTCAATAGCTTCCATAAACGCTGGTAACTTCACAGTTTCAACACTTAATCCAGCAGCCATATGATGGCCTCCAAATTTAGCTAAAGACTCTTGGCATTCCGTTAGTGCATCATAGAGATTAAATTGTGCACAAGATCTTGCAGAACCTTTTGCCATTAATCCATCTGATTGAATTCCTAAAACAATCGTAGGCTTTTGTAATTGTTCGACGATTCGGCTTGCAACAATTCCTAATACACCTTCATGCCAATTCGTTTGAGCTAATAATAACACTTTATGATCTATTTGAGATTTAGCTAATTCTAAAGCTTCTGCTGTAATATCATCTACAATTTGTTTTCTTTTGGCATTTTCTTGTTGCATTAAAGTCACAACTTCTTGGGCCACTTCATCATCAAAAGTTGTAAAGAGAGCTACACCTGGAGTCGCATCTCCAAGTCTTCCAAGCGCATTTAAACAAGGTCCTACTTGAAATCCTATCGTTTTTTCATCTATTGAACCAGGAGTTAATTGTAATTCTTGAAACAAATAACTTAATCCAATTCTCTCTGTTTGATTTAATTGTTGTAAGCCTAATTTTACTAAACTACGATTTTCATCTGTTAAGCTAACTAAGTCTGCGATTGTTCCAATACAAGCAATTTCAGCTAATTCAGCAGGAAGTTCTCCTAATAATGCATGCGCTAATTTAAAAGCAACCCCTGCTCCTGATAAATCTCCAAATGGATACTCACCATCTGGATGACGAGGATGAACGACTGCATATGCTTTAGGGAGAACAGGAGGAATCTCATGGTGATCTGTTACAATGACATCACATTGTTGACTCATTGCCCATTCAACACTTTCATGAGCTGCAATTCCACAGTCAACCGTAATAATTAGAGAAACACCTTTTTCAAGATACTCTTCAAACACACGAATATTCGGACCATATCCATCTATAAAACGATTTGGTAAGTAATATTCTACTTGTGCTCCCATCATTTCTAATGTTTCGTATAATACTGCTGTACTAGTAATACCATCAGCATCATAGTCCCCAAATATCAAGATACTTTCATCCGTTTCGATCGCTTGTTGAATACGTTGAATTGCTTTTTCCATATCATACATTAAATATGGATCATGCCATAATGTCGGTGAAGATGATAGAAATTCTTGAATTTGTTCCTCAGTTTGATATCCTCTTCTCCTACAAATTTGAATCAATAAAGGAGAAAGTCCTAATGCTTTCGCAATTTCTTTAGAGCTTTCCTCTATCTCATTATTGACTAAATCCCATTTAGCATTTGCAAAAGACATCCTATCACCTCCAGAACTTATTTTTTATTAAATAATTTTAAAATACTCATGTCTCCAATTTTTGGGAAACAAAAGTTTAATTTTGCTGCAAGATTCATACTATACGGTACATTCACTTCTCTTTTTTGAAGTTTCATTCCTCGAACAATCTTTCTTGCGACTTCCTCACTAGTTAAAACATACCTAGAAACACTAGCTAAATATTTGCCAGTTGGTTCAGCTTTTTCAAAAAATTGAGTCGCAATTGGTCCAGGATTAACCGTCATAACATGAATACCTTGTTCTTTTAATTCTAATCGTAAAGCATTGGAATAACCTAATACTCCAAATTTTGATGCAGAATATACTGAAGTTTTTGGAGTTGCTGTTTTTCCAGCTTGAGAGGCGATTTGTACAAACATTCCAGATTTTTTCTGAATGAATTTAGGAAGATATTGTTGAGTGATTTGAATTAAAGTGTATAAATTCAATTGTAACATCTCTTCGATTTCTTCTTTTGATAAATCAACGGCTTGTTTTAAATACCCTCTACCAGCATTATTAATAACAATATCCACCTCAATGGACTGAATTTTTTCTAATAGTAATTCTACTTCATCTGCATTCGATAAATCACAGGCATAATAACAGACTGGCTGATTCGTCCATTGTTGGCAAGTATTGGCTACTTGTTTTAAGACTTCTTCACGTCTTGCCACTAATATTAAACCAGCTTGTTGTTTGGCACATTCATAAGCTAATTGTTCCCCTAAACCACCACTAGCTCCTGTAAGTAATACCATTTTTCCATTTATTGAAAATTGCTCACGTTTTACCATCTTAATTTCTTCCAATCGTAAATGTATCAAAATCTTTGACTACTTTAGTTTGTGGGAATACTTTACGAGCTTCCTGTTCTAACTGACTCACTTGATGTCCTAAATAACGTGCACTAATATGAGTTAAGTATAATTGTTGAACATTCGCTTCTAAAGCAACCGTTGCTGCTTGTTTACTGGTTGAATGAAAATGTTGACGAGCTGTTTTTTCTTTATCTGCTTCATAAGTTGCTTCATGAACGAGAACATTTGCATTTTGTGCTAAAGCAATACTTTTTGGAGTAAATCTTGTATCTCCACAAATGACAACAACACGTCCCTTAATGTCCTCACTGACATAGTCTTTTCCATCAATGACACGACCATCTTCTAAAGTAACAACTTCCCCACGTTTTAAACGACCAAAAACTGGTCCAAATGGTACTCCAAGCGCTTTTAATTCATCTGCTTTTAATTCACCAATTTGGTCAGCTTCTGTCATTCGAAATCCATAAGAAGGAATTCCATGTTCTAACTTCATTGCTTCTACTTTAAATTGTTTATCCTCAAATAAAACTCCATCTTCTTCAAATTCAACAACTTTCAATGGATAACCTAACTTCGAATAAGAAACAGCAATACTCGCATCAATAAACCGTTTAATTCCTTTGGGTCCATAAACAGTTAACTCATCTTCTCCACCTTGGAATGATCGACTCGTTAATAAGCCTGGCAACCCAAAAATATGGTCTCCATGAAGATGGGTAATAAATATTTTTTTTATTTTTCCTGGTCGAATGGTTGTGTTTAAAATTTGTTGTTGCGTTGCTTCTCCACAATCAAATAACCAGATTTCATTTCTTTCATCTAATAGTTTCAAAGCGATTGACGAAACATTTCTCATTTTAGCTGGAACTCCAGCACCTGTACCTAAAAATTGTAATTCCATAATTGCTCCTAACTACCTCGTAATGTTTGATAAATCATTTTAGCAATCCACAAACCTTGTTGATGTGCTCCAGTTGTATTCACGATAGACGCTTTTTCATAGAACCAATCTGGATGCGCACTTGATTCAGATTTCCAATCAATATAATGAACACTTGAATATTTTTGTGCCAAACTTTCAGAAATATGATTAATTTCTTGTTGCCATGTTCGATTGATGGTATTCGAAACTAAAAAGATTTGTTTATCCATACCGATATTTTTTAAAACAGCATCTAATTGTCCTCTTGTATATGCTCCATTACTTCCAACCATTAACACGATAATATCTCCCAATTGTTTTTGTTGTTTCAATTGGGCAATCATTCCTCCTAACTCATAGACTTGAAGATCTCTATCCGCACTAATCACTGCATTAGGATATAATGTTGGAATTTCTTGTGCCATCGCTAATAGCATTGTATCTCCAATAAATGTAATGGAAGAATTTGAACTGAATACTGTTTCTTCCCTGCTAAGTCCTTGAATATTATTAATCGTTTTAACAACTTTCTTATCTGTATTTCGAGTATTCTTCGATAAGGATTCACTAGCTAATAATACTTCTTGTAAAGCAGATTCTTGAGCTGATAATCTTGGACCAGCTTGAATAAATCCAATGAATAAAATCAATACAACAGCAGCACTAACCATCATTTTTACAGTTCTACGAGTTGACTTTGTAGATTGTGTAGATAAACGATTCATCACTTTAGAGAATTTCCCTTTTTCAAACCATTGATACCAAATTTCTCCTAAAATTACTAATAACACAATTTCTACTAATCTATGTAAAACAGGTGTAGAACTCGTATCACCAATTTTTGCTTGATATAAAACCGATAATGGTAAATACCATAAATAATAAGAAAGACTTCTTCTCCCGATGACTGTTAAAGGTTTTAAACGGAAAATAATTGATGTAACTGATTTAGGATGTAATGAAATCATGGTTAAAGCTGCTACAATCAGATCGAAAATAAACATTCCACCTCTAAACACTAAATGACTATGCTCTTTCATCGTAAATAATAAAAGGATGAATAATCCAATTGGTACAAATCGAATCACCGACTCATAACGATATTTTTGCTTGTATTCTCCATAAAATTTTTGAATAGGGAATAATAACGCTACAACTGCTCCCGTTAAAACAGAAAAAGCACGTGTATCCGTTCCAAAGAAAATTCTTAAGAAATGAGCCTTTGAAACATCTTTCGTCATCATTAATAAAACAGAAGCTACTAAAAGAACAATGACGACTTTTTGTAACACTTGATGTTTTTTAATCATCACACTTAAGAATACAAATAAAATTGGCCACAATAAATAATATTGAACCGCTAATGACATATACCATAAATGAGAAAATGGCGATTGTGTTAATACCGTCATCGCATAATCATTTTCTTGAAAAATTTGCCACCAGTTATTCATAAAGAATAAATTAGAAACCATTGTACTTCTTAAATTAACTAAGAGTTCCTTTTGAAATAACAATAAATAAAAAATCACTGCCACCATCATCGCAAAAGTTGGAATAATAATTCGTTTCAATCTTTTTGTTAAAAATGATTTTAATGGTACTTTTCCATTTTTCATTAAAGAATCCATTAAACTAGCGGTCATAAAATAGCCTGATAATAATAAAAAGATATTTAACCCTAGAAATCCACCTGGAATACGGTAAGCCATCATTTGATGGCCTACGATACTCATAATCGCAATGGCTCTTAACCCATCAAAAGCTGCGATATACTCTCGTTTTTCAATTTCAGTTCTATCAATCATGACATCACCTAATCAACGAACTCAAAGACAAATTTACGAATTCGAACCATATCTCCATTTTCAGCACCTTGACTACGTAAGGCAGCATCGACACCCATTCCACGTAATTGACGTGAAAAACGCATCACAGATTCATCATGTTCCATATTCGTCATTAAGAATAATTTTTCAAGTTTTTCTCCATATAGTACCCATGTACCATCAGGATCTCTTGTAATATCAAATGGACGCTCTTCTTCTTCCAACCCATAAACCATATGCGTTTGAGCTTCTTGCTCTTCTTCTAATGGGAAGAATTCTGTTTCTTCTAATACTTCTGCCGTTCTTGCTAGTAGGGCTTGCAAGCCATCTTTACGATAAGCTGAAATCGGGAAAATTTCAGGCATTTCCTGCCCTTCTGGTAAGTTTTCTTGTAAATCTTTTTTAAATTGTTCTAATAATTCTTCAGACTGTGGTTGGTCCATTTTATTTGCCACAATAATCATTGGACGTTCTAGTAATCTTAAATGATATGAACCTAATTCTTGCATAATGACTTGATAATCTTCATAAGGATTTCTTCCTTCCATTGAAGCCATATCAATAACATGTAGTAATACTTTTGTACGTTCAATATGTTTTAAGAAATGGATTCCTAATCCAACACCCATATGAGCTCCTTCGATTAATCCTGGAAGGTCAGCTACAACAAATTGTTCTCCGTTTGGAGCTTGTGTCATCCCTAATTGTGGATTTAACGTTGTAAAATGATAATCCGCAATTTTTGGTTTTGCACTAGAAATCACCGATAATAAGGTTGATTTTCCTACAGATGGGAATCCAACTAAACCGACATCTGCTAACACTTTTAATTCTAATTCAATTTCAAATTCTTCTCCTGGTTCTCCATTTTCAGCAATATCTGGAGCAGGATTTTTATGAGTAGCAAAGCGAATATTTCCACGGCCTCCACGACCACCCTTTGCTACTACTACTTCTTGATCCACTTCTACTAAGTCTGCAATCAATTCTTTTGTTTGAGCATTACGAACAATCGTACCTGCAGGAACTTTAACAATTAAGTCATCTGCTCCACGACCATACATACTTTTACTCATCCCATTTTCACCAGGTTTTGCCTTGAAATGACGTTTGTGACGGAAATCTAATAATGTTCTAAGTCCTGAATCGACTTTAAAAATGACACTACCGCCTCGTCCGCCATCTCCACCAGCAGGACCTCCATCTGGGACATATTTTTCTCTTCTAAAGGCAACCATACCGTTTCCGCCATCTCCGGCTTTCACCCATATCGTCGCACGATCATAAAAAACTGCCATTAGGATTCTCTCCTTTCTTGTTTTTCTATATTATTTAACAATTAATTCTCTAAAGTCAGCAAATGATAAAATCATTAATGCTAATTCACGTAAGAAACGTAAACGGTTGACACGAATTTCTTCATTATCGACCATTACCATATTTTCATTAAAGAATTCATGAATTTTTGGTGTAATCGATGCAAATGCTGCAAATTTTTCTTGAGCTGAATAATTAGCAAATTCTTTTCTTAAACTAATAATTGCTTCTACTAATTGACGTTCACTTTCTGTTTCAACTTTTTCCAATTGGAATTCAGAAGAATGACGTGCTTCGTCAAATCCTTTTGCACTAATATTAATCACACGGTTTAACGCTTCAGTAATATCTTTGATTTCTGAAGTATTCACTTCTTTTTCTAATACTGCTACTGCCTGCATTTTTTCTGGAACACTATTAGAGTTAGAATTTAATACTGCTTCAATCACATCATGACGTTTTGAAATTGAAGTCATTCTTTGAGCAAGTCTTTCACGAATAAATCCTAAAATAAATGCTTGAACATCTTCTTTCTTATCCACTAAGAATGCTGCATAATCCAATGCTAATAAAGTTTTAGCAAAATCATCAATTTCTAAGTTCCATTCGAACGCTTCTAAAATTTGTACTAATCCCATTACTTGACGACGTAATGCATAAGGGTCGTTCGAACCAGTTGGTAACATACCTGCTGCTGTAAAGCTTAAGAATGTATCTAATTTATCCGCAATTGCTAATAATGCACCTGGTACTGATGAAGGTAATTCAGCATCTGCACTAATTGGCATATAATGTTCACGAATCGCTCTAGCTACTTCTGGAGTTTCTCCATAGTTTTTCGCGTAGATTTCTCCCATAATTCCTTGTAATTCTGGGAATTCACCAACCATATTCGTTACTAAGTCAAATTTGTAAATCGATGCTGCACGTTTTGCGGTTTCAACATCTTTTGCATCAATATTTAATTCACTTGCAATACGTTCCACTAATAATTGAACACGATTCATTTTTTCAGTCATAGAACCAATTTTAGCATGGAAGTTTAATGTTTCTAATTTCTTCAAGAATGCACTCATTGGAACTTTTTTATCTTCTTCATAGAAGAATAAAGCATCTTCTAAACGAGCTGTTAATACTTTTTGATTTCCTTTTGCAACATTTTCAATCATGTAGTCATTTCCGTTACGAGCAGAAATGAAATAAGGTTGTAATTCACCTTTAGCATTATACACAACAAAGTAACGTTGGTGTTCTTTCATAGAAGTGACTAATACTGGTTCTGGAACGACTAAATATTTTTCATCAAAAGTTCCAGCAAATGCTGTTGGATATTCTAAAATAGAACTTACTTCTTCTAATAATTCTTCATCAATTGGAACTGTCCAAGCATTTTTAGCTGCTAATTCTTCAATTTGTTTACGAACTAACGCTTTTCTTTCATCTTGATTTACAATTACAAATTGTTCTGCTAAAGCTTTTTCATATTGTTCTGGGCTAGCAATCTCAGTATCTTTTCCTAAGAAACGATGCCCTCTTGAAACTCGACCAGCTTTCACATCTAATACTTGAATTTCTTCAATGACTTCTTCTCCATATAAAGCAACAATCCAATGAATTGGACGTAAATATTCAAACGTATGAGCAGCCCAACGCATTGTAACTGGGAATTTCATATCTGTAATAACTGAAGATAAATTTTTAACAACTTCTTTTGTTGATTTACCTTGTAATAATTGTTTAACGTGGATATAGTCCACATCTTTAATTGTTTCTACATAAATGTCGTCTGTTGTTAATCCTTTTCCACGAACAAATCCTTCAGCAGCTTTTGTCCAAGCCCCATCTTTTTGAGCAATCGCTAATGATGGACCTTTAAAAATTTCAACACGATCTTCTTGTTCTTCTTCTAATCCATTTACTCGAACGGCTAATCGTCTTGGTGTTGCAAAAGCTTCTACAGATTCAAATGCTAAGTTTTCTTGTTTGAAAAAGTCTTCTACACGAGTTGCTAATTGTTCTGAACTTGTACGAACATATTGCGCTGGTAATTCTTCTAAACCAATTTCGAATAATAATGATTTTGTCATAATTGTCCTCCTAATGTTACTAATCTATCCTATTAGTCTTTTAATAATGGGAATCCTAAAGATTCTCTTTCAGCTACGAATGTTTTAGCAATGGTACGGGCCATTTTACGAATACGACCTAAAAATCCTGCACGGTCTGTCGCAGAAATAATGCCACGTGCATCCATTAAGTTAAATGCATGAGAGCATTTTAATACACAATCATAAGCTGGGTGAACAAGACCTTTTTCCATTAAGATTGTTGCTTCTTTTTCATATTCAGTAAATAATTGCATTAATAATTCAGGATTACTTTCTTCAAAAGCATATTTAGAATGTTCAAATTCTGGTTGTTTGAAAATATCTCCATATTTTACATCGCCAGTCCAAACTAAATCATAAACACTTTCTACTTCTTGGATATAAGATGCTAAACGTTCTAATCCATAAGTAATTTCACTTGTTACTGGGTGACATTCTAATCCCCCTACTTGTTGGAAGTATGTAAATTGAGTCACTTCCATTCCATCTAACCATACTTCCCAACCAAGACCGGCACAACCTAATGATGGATTTTCCCAGTTATCTTCTACGAAACGAATATCATGTTCTAATGGGTCAATTCCAAGAGCTTCTAGGCTTCCTAAATATAACTCTTGAATATTTTCAGGAGATGGTTTCATAACAACTTGGAATTGGTGATGTTGGAATAAACGGTTTGGATTTTCACCATAACGACCATCAGCTGGACGACGAGATGGTTCTACATAAGCAGCGTTCCATGGTTCTGGTCCAATAGCACGTAAAAAAGTATATGGACTCATTGTTCCAGCACCTTTTTCAGTATCATAAGCTTGTAATAATAAACAGCCTTGATTTGACCAATAATTTTGTAATGTTAAAATAATTTCTTGTACTGTTAATTTTTTTGACATAGTATTCCTACTTTCTATAATTTTTATGACAGGATAAAATTCACCAAGAATCTCTTAATGTAAAACGAAGTCTTTCCTCCTTTTCCCTATAAAAAAATCCCTATGTACACTAAAAAAGCATACATAGGGACGATTCATCGCGGTTCCACCCTAATTTCTTAGACTAATCTAAGCTTCATTGTTGATTGACTCCAATGCGCCACAATACATTCACTATCAAACGGCTTCCACCTATCCCGTTCTCTCTATCCATATTTAGAATGATTGTCTCATCTTCAACGTCATATTTACTGGATTAATATTACTGATTTTTCCTTCAAAAGTCAAGTTATATCAATCATTTGTTAGCTTTTACCTCTTCATCATGATATAATTTTTCCATTCTTAAAGGAGGCGATTTTTATGCGTTGTGCTTGGGCAACTATTTCTGAACTTGATAAAAAGTATCATGATGAAGAATGGGGAGTTCCTTGTTATGATGATCAAAAACTATTTGAGATTTTAACATTAGAAGTGATGCAAGCAGGACTTAGTTGGTCAACCATTTTGAAAAAACGAGAAGGATTTAGAGAAGCCTTTGAACAGTTTGAGATTCATAAAGTGAGTCAATATACAAAAGACAATGTAGAAACATTACTCCAAAATCCTAAAATCATTCGTCATCGTCAAAAAATTGAATCCACTATACAAAATGCAAAAATCATTTTACAGTTACAAGTTCAATACGGAAGTTTTCATGAATTTTTATGGAGCAAGTTTGACCACACTCCAATCATTAATCACTGGGAAACAATGGAAGAAGTTCCTTCTTCTACTCCACTAACCGAACAATTATGTAAAGAATTCAAAAAACTCGGATTCAAATTTATCGGACCTACTACCCTCTATTCATTTTTACAAGCATCCGGCATCATTAATGATCATCTAATCTCTTGTCCATATAAACACAAATAAAGAGACTGGGCAAAAAGTCTCAAAAATAGAAGAAAGCACGTCCTGATTTT